>CAJXCX010000020.1:0-9096 GCA_913051685.1 uncultured Spirochaetales bacterium | reverse complement strand
TGACATATTTTTTAATAACTGCGAGGAGGCTTCGCTAGTTTGTTGATCAAATCCAAAGGCAAAAAGGGCGATGATTTCTTTCGAAAAAAAATAAAATATTAGAGTTACAAAGAAAAGTGTTAAGAAAATTATAGTAAAGATATCGCTTCGTATCTTTTTAAAGAGATTGTTGTCGTTTGATAAACTTAGTTCGGTAAAAAATGGAACTATTGTTGTGCTCAAAGTCCCCTCAGCTAAAAGTCTTCTAAAAAGGTTTGGAATTCTAAATGCTACGTAAAAAGCGTCGGTTTCAAGATTTGCACCAAAGAAAAATGATATTAGTAAATCTCTGATATATCCAAAAACTCTGCTTATAAACGTTAAAAGGCCGACTCTAATTGAAGAAGAAAAGTTTACTATAATTTTACTCCCTTTACCTGAGGGTTAAAAGTATATAAAATACTACTTTAAAAAATTATAAAGTATTCTTATGGAAAAAAATATAAACCATCTAGACGAAATAATCTGGCAGCTTGACTTGAAGGTCAATAATGACAGAGAATTTATAGCTCCATATCTGATTAAGGCGAATGATGACTACATAATAGTTGATGTAGGGCCAACATGTGGTATTCCAGAGCTAGAAAGGCAGCTAAAGACACTAAACGTCAACGAGAACAATCTTAAGTATGTTTTTTTGACCCACATTCATTTAGACCATTCTGGAGGTTTGGGAACATTATTAAAAAACTTCCCCAATACTCAGGTTCTTGTTCATCGCAGAGGAATTCCACATTTAATCGATCCAGACAAGGTTCTTTGGCAATCTTCGGTAGACACTCTTGGTTGGGTTGCCGAGATGTATAAGAAACCCGAGCCAGTTAGAGAGGAATGCTTAGTATCCCTTGAAGATAAAACTTTTGAAATAAGAGTGAACGATTTAGAGTTTAGCTGGATTGAGACTCCGGGACACGCTAGCCACCACTTTAGCTTTATGTTAGAAAACAAAAAAATAATGTTTTGTGGTGACGCAGTGGGCATGTACATAAACTCATTGGACACTATGGTACCAACGACTCCCGCGCCTTATAGAATGGGGTCAGGAATTGAGTCTATAAAAGCAATGATGGGGAAAAAGCCCTTAAGTCTAGGCTTTGCGCATCATGCTTTGAGAGAAAATGCAATGAATCTCATGCAACAGCACATAGATCAGCTTGAGTCTTGGAAGGATTGCGTTAAAGAGGCATTATCAAAAGGGATTACAGAGGAAGAAGAGATTGCAAAAGAGATATCAAAAACTGATATATCTTCTGCGAAGCTCTTTTCGCAAAGCACTCACCCGGACCCATATGGTGGCCTAAGGAGAGCCTTGGTTAGTAGCATAACTGGCTTTAAGCACATAATTGAGCAAGAAAAAGACAATCCTAAATAGTAAATTACAAGACTACCCTTCTCAATTTCACATATTTATTAATCTGAACCAAAACCCTTCTGTTTGACTCTATAAGATCATCCGTGGTGTAGATTGTAATCTCTTTAGGATTCAACCTGTTGGACCTTGGCCATCCTAAATGCTGATTCTGAGAATATAAGAATTGGAATAAAACGATATCTTTCTTCTTCTCCAATTCTAATTTAATTGTAGACATTGAATTTATCCTAACCTATCTTCTTGACTTTATTAAGTTTTTTTCATACAATCAAACAATGGCGTGGTCTGTCATTTTTTGGCAGATTCTGGTGTATTTATGTTTAGAGGCCAGTATATACATAAAATTTCATCAACGGGGCGGGTTAGTCTACCCTCAAGATTTAGAGACATCTTAAAAGAAAAGTATGAAACCGCAACAATAATCATCTCGCTCTTTGATAAATGCGCCGTAGGATATCCTCTGCCCGAATGGAAGGAATTGGAATCAAAAATATCCAAACTTCCACAATTCAAAAAAGACATTGTTGAATTTGAAAGATACTTAATTGGTAGCGCAAACGAATGTGAAATTGATACGGAGGGTAGAATTATGATACCAAGCCTTCTACGAAGAACTATGAAAATAAAGGAATCCGTTGTCTTCGTCGGTATGTTATCAAGATTTGAAATTTGGTCTGAAAGAGAATGGGGGACAAACAATAAGACTAGTTTTAGTAAATTTCAAAAGAGTAGGGAGAGCATAAATGACATCTAATTATCACTACTCGGTTATGAAACAAGAGGTGATTGATAATTTAGATTCGAAGAATGCTAACACTTATGTAGATGCAACTTTGGGAATGGGTGGGCACACTCTTGCAATAATGGAGTCTCCTAAGAAACCTAAAAAAATGATTTGCATAGATCTTGATGGCGAATCCTTAAATCATGCACAAACCAGATTGAAACAGTATTCAAAAAAAATTCAATATGTTCAGGGTAACTTTAGGGATATAGACTCTCTAGTAAAAGAAGAAGTCGATGCAATAATAGTTGACCTTGGCATATCTAGTTACCAACTACTACATTCAAAAAGAGGTTTTAGCTTCAATGAAGATTCGTTGTTAGATATGAGAATGAATCAAGATCAGAAATTGACCGCACATAAGATAGTTAATTCGTATAATGTAGAACAATTGTCAGAGCTAATAAAAAATTTTAGTGAAGAAAGAAACCATTTCAAAATTGCATCTGAAATAGTACGGCAAAGAAGTAAAGAAGAAATAAGAACATCGCTGGACCTCTCAAAGATAATTGCAAGAGTAAACAAGAACAAAACACGCATAAATCCTTCGACAAGGACATTTCAAGCATTAAGAATTGCTGTAAATAGTGAATTATCTACTCTAAAGGAGTTTTTGGAAAAATCGTTAAGGATTTTAAAAACAGGGGGGAGGCTAATCGTAATCAGTTTTCACTCATTAGAAGATAGAATGGTTAAGCAATTTTTTAAATATTCCGAGGCAGAATGCATATGCCCTCCATCAATAATGATTTGTGAATGCACAAAGAAGCAAACATTGAAAATTTTAACAAAAAAACCTTTGGTTCCATCTAAAGAAGAAGTGTCGAACAATACGAAATCCCGAAGCGCAAAGATGAGGGTAGGAGTTGCAATTTGATTAATCTAGAGTCAATTACGCTAATTCGAGATAAATCTAGGCTTATAAATAGTGTTAAGCGTTTCGGTCCTAAACTATTATCCGTATTTATTTTAATAGGATTGCTTCTCGTACTTGTTGCATTGAAGACCAACGTAACACGTGTTGGGCTAGAGTTGGCAGATTTGAAAGAAGAACGCAACACCTTGAACATAAAAAATCAAAAGTTAAAGACTGATAAATCAAAATTGCAATCTCACGAGAGAATCAAGTCGATTGCTTTATTGTACGGAATGAAATTCCCCGGTCAGCAAGACTTGATAAGAGCAAAGAATGACTAGGTTTATAAATCAACTTAAAGAAGGCGAAAATAAGTTTAAAAAAAGGTCTAAGATAATAAAGTTTGGCCTTTATTTGTCCTTGTTGATAATATTTGGGAAAGTATTTTACTTGCAAATCATTGATAATGAGAAACCATTAAAATTTGCTAGACAGGAAGAAAAGCCACTTAATGTTGCCGGTGAGAGAGGTGAGATACGAGACTTAGATGGTACACCGCTGGCTGTCAGCGAACCAGTTCCGTCTATTCATATTAATCCCGGAGATGTTAAGGACAAGCCTTATTATCTAAAAAAACTTTCCAAAATCCTCAACATGTCAAAAAAAACGCTATCTAAGAAATTAACATCAAGAAAGCAGTTTGTTTACATAAAGAGGCATGCGACTTTTGAAGAAGCAGAAAAAATAAAAAAATTAAATCTAACATTAAAGAAGTTGGGATATACACAATTAGGGATACAAATTGAGCAAAAAAGAGTGTACCCAGAAGGCCACATGGCAGGGCAGGTTTTAGGACATACAAGCAAATATGACCTAATAGGGCTTGAGGGCATAGAAAAAAAATATGATCGATACTTAAAAGGAGAAGAAAAAACAATAAAAATCTATAAAGATGGGCGTGGAAAAATAATTACAAAAAATATTACGGAAAGCGACAAAGCAAAAAAAGGGCATAACATAACTCTTACCATAAAGAGTAACTGGCAAATGATTTTAGAAGACGTGTTAGCCGCACAAGTTAAGAAAGCCAATGCGCTTAATGGATATGGTGTAATAATGAATCCAAAGACAGGAGAAATTTATGCAATGGTATCCTATCCATTTTTTAATCCCAATAGTTACTCTCAAGAAAATCATAATTACAAGAAAAACCTGCCCATTTGGAAAACATTTGAACCTGGTTCGGTCATGAAGAGTGTTTTGGTTGCTTCCGCTTTAAATGCACGCGTAATAGAAGAGCATTCCATACTTGATTGCGAAAACGGTGAGAGGAGAATTGGGGATCACACCATTCATGATATTAACAAAAGAGGAAAATCGAATATTACGGAAATTTTAGTATATTCAAGTAATATTTGTGCCTCAAAAATTGCGGACAAAATGCCAAATGAGGTATATCACAATTATTTGACATCTAGATTTGGTTTTGGAAAAAAAACAAAGATTGATGTTCCCGGTGAAGCAAAGGGAAAAGTGTTACAACCAGAAAAATGGGGTGATATTGAACGTGCGAATATAGCATTTGGGCAGGGAATAGCAGTTTCTTCAATTCAACTTGCACAGGCCGTGTCAATTATAGCTAATGGCGGAAACTTTGTTGAACCATACTTAGTAAGATCAATTGATAGCTCAAATGGTAAGAACATATGGAAAAGGAAATATACAAGAGGGAATAGAGTTCTCCGGTATGAAACAAGCAAAAAAATGAGGAGGATGTTGCGAACGGTAGTCGAGCGAGGTGCAAAAAGAGCCAGAATAAAAGGTGTTAGCGTATCAGGGAAGACAGGAACGGCTCAAAAGGTTGTCAATGGAAAATATAGCAAGAACAATATTGTATCTATGATTGGATTTCTTCCTTCAGAGAATCCACAGCTTGTAGCGGTAATTACCATAGATGAACCGAAAGGCCAAAATGCATACGGAGGCGTATGGGCTGCCCCAGTCTTTAGAGATGCTATGGAAAAAATTTGGTTGAACGAGGATAATGCAGAAAAACTTGCGAATAATGATAGCATTCCTTCTTTTATCGGTATAGGGAAAAGAGAGGCAATAAGAATAGCTGAAACAAAGAAGATGAAAATTAGAATTCATGGAAATGGGTTCGTGCAAAGACAAGATCCAATAGCGGGAGAGAAGTACGAATTAAACGATGAAATCAGACTCTTCTTAGAGCCTGGCATCTGATGTTATGCAGCGTATATACAACAACCAAGTCTTCAGTAAATTCAAAAAGATAAGGAATATCACCAATAACTCAAAAACAGTAAAAAGAGGTGATATTTTTTTTGCTATAAGTGGAGATATAGATAATGGCAACTTGTACATTAACGAAGCAATACTTAATGGAGCCGGGGGCATTGTAAGTGAGAACAAAGAGAGCTTAAGGGTTTCAGACAAAAATGTACAAACTTTTTTGGTAAAAAATTCCAGAAACTCCTATGCGCATGCATGTGTAGAATTTTTTTCTAGACCTTCTTCGGATCTTCAAGTCTGTGGTATTACAGGAACGAATGGAAAGACCTCTGTAGCGCATTTATTAAAAGAAATTTGGAAGAAGCAAAACTCCGGTCTTATAGGAACAATAGAAACAAACTTTGCCGGAAAAAAAATTCCATCTTCATTAACTACGCCTGACAGCTATCAACTAAATAAATTTCTTAAAGAAATGACAAGAAAGAAAGTAAAAAGAGTTTTTATTGAAGTCTCGTCTCACGCATTAGACATGTCGAGAGTAGACTATATACAATTTGACTCTTGTATCTTTACGAATCTGACAAGAGATCATCTGGATTTTCATAAAACTATGGGTTCGTATTTTGGTGCTAAAGCAAAATTGTTTTTACAAAATTTATGCAAGAGTAGCAAAAAAAATAAACTAGCGGTTATTAATTTAGATGACAAATGGGGCACTAAATTAATTAAATTAATTGGTAAAAAAGTTAATGTTGCAACCTATTCTCTTAAAGATAGAAAAGCAGATTTCTACATAGAGGACATTTATAAGGAAGATCAGAAATCGAATTTATTTATCAAAAGTGGAAATAAAGAGTACAAGATAGAGACATTTTTGTTTGGCGAACATAATTTTCAAAATATTCTTGCAAGTTTCTCATATTCTATCATGAAGGGGTTAGACATAGAAGAAATACAAAAGAGGATTAAAAATTACAAGGGGGCACCGGGTAGGCTTCAAAGGATTAGAAATACAGAGCTAGAAATATTTATTGACTATGCCCACACTCCTGATGCGCTTAAAAAATCAATTATTTCTTTAAAGAAACATTTTCCCGATAAAAACATAATTGTTCTTTTTGGATGTGGTGGCAATAGAGATATTGGAAAACGGGAGAAAATGGGCGCGGTCGCCGAAAAATTTGCAGATAAAATTGTCGTTACTTCCGATAATCCAAGGTTTGAAAGTCCAAAAGTAATAATAAACCACATTTATGAAGGCTTTAAAGGAGACAAAAGAAAACCGAAGAAAACTATAGTTAATAGAAAAGAGGCAATTAGTTGGTCGATACGCAATATGAAGAGGAGCGAGGTATTATTAATTGCTGGGAAAGGACATGAAGCTTATCAAGCAATAAATGGAACAAATTTTAAATTCTCTGATTACAATGAAGTTAAAAAATGTCTGAAAATAATAAATTAGCTAGCCTATACTTCGAGGAGTTCATAAAAAATTACGAGGGGACTATAAGTATAGATCCAAAATTAAATCTGCATGGATTCAATTCCATCTCAACGGACACGAGAACAATAGAAAAGGACAATTTGTTTTTAGCTCTAGATGGAGAAAATTTTAAGGGTAGTGCATTTATAGATGTCTCGATTCAGAAAGGTGCGAGTTTTTTTGTGTCAGATGACAAAACACAAGCAAAGAATGGGGTTCTAGTTAAGTCGTCTAATAAATTTTTAGAGGATTTTGCAGGTTTTATTATTCAAAAGCGTGAAGATTTAAAAATTTTTGGTATTACTGGCACAAACGGTAAAACATCGACAAAAGATTTATTGAAATTGATTTTATCCAAAAAATTTGAAGTTTTGGCAACTAAAGGGAACTTGAATAATTTGATTGGATTACCTTCGACAATTCTTAATCTAAAAAAGACTGATAAGGTATTAGTTCTTGAAATGGGGACAAATTCAAAGGGCGAGATAGGAAGATTAGCAAATATAGCAAGGCCTGATTTTGCAACAATTACAAATATTGGGAAAGGTCATACCGAAAAATTAGAAGACGAGAAAACAGTCTTTGAAGAAAAAAAGGATATAACAAAGTTTTTTAATCAGGAGGGTATCTTTGCATTTAATTTCGACGATTATTTTTTAAAAAATTATTTTTCCGAAATCAATTGTGACAAAATCTCGTTTGGTATACGAACAAACGCTGATGTGGTTGCCAAGAACATCGCGGACGATTTCTCTAAGTTTGATTTATGCTTCTTGGATCAACTGGTAAGTATCGATTTAAAAGCTCCAGGTATTAATAATATTTATAATTCTCTATGTTCCGCTTCACTAGCAATAAAGGCAGGTTTGGAGTTAGATACCATAAGAGAAGGCATTGAAGAGTTTGATGGAATTAGCAACAGATTTAAAATAATCAAACTCGATAACGACAATTTGATAATTAACGATACATATAATGCGAATCCGAATTCAATGTTGGTGGCAATAGAGATGACAAATAAAATCTTTCCCAGAAAAAAGAAGATTGCCATTCTAGGTGATATGCTCGAACTTGGCAAAATATCAAAAGATGAGCATATTAAAATTGGCAATGCAATAATGAGAAATAATTTTGAAGAACTTTATACATTAGGCAATCATTCAGAAGATTACTGTGAAGGCACGGACAAGAAAATTAAGTGCATTAACATCAGCAATCACCACAATATTAAGAACTACGTCAATTTAAGTTCTTTAATTAATACGGTTATCCTAATTAAGGGATCAAGGGGCATGAGAATGGAAAAAATTTTCGATTCCCTAGATATTTAAATGCTATATCATTTGTTTCAAAATTTTGTAGATTCATACTCTTTCCTTAACATCTTCCAATATATAACCGTCAGGTCTTTTCTGGCAGGTGCAATTTCATTTCTTATGGTTATCTTCCTAACTCCTAAGTTTATAGAAATCTTTAGTAGGGAAAATATCACAGAGAACATAAATATCTACCTTGAATCGTCTCATAAAAACAAGAGGGGAACTCCTAACATGGGTGGCATCCTAATCGGAGTAAGCGTAATTACTTCATGTCTTATCTGCGGTAATTTTTATTTGCCTGGAACGATTGTAAGTGTCTTCACGTTATGCTTGATTTGTTACATAATATTTGCTTGTTCTGGATTTTTTGACGATTTTGCCAAGCTGAGAAAAGGTAAAGGGCTATCATTAGGCAAGAAATTGGTAATTCAGATTGTGACAACTTTAATATTAATAATCCTTTTATACAAATTAAATACTTTTTCATCCATAAATAGAGAGGTTTCTTTGGAAATAACGAACATCAGTTTTCCATTCATCAAAGACATTGTTAATTTAGGTCCTTTGTATTTTGTTTTATGCCTTCTTATTATTACAGGTTCGGCAAATGCCGTTAATATGACGGATGGTCTTGATGGTTTAGCAATAGGTTCTATTCTGCCAGTATTGGCAGGATTGATTGTCCTCACATATGTTGCAGGACATTCGAATTACTCTTACTATCTTTATGTACCTTATGTTCGTCATGTGGGTGAGATTGTAATTTTTCTTTCTGCTATTTTAGGCGGCATACTTGCATTCCTATGGTTCAATTCAAATCCGGCTCAGATATTTATGGGGGATGTAGGGTCCATACCATTGGGAGCTAGCATTGGTCTTGTATCAATTTTAATCAAGCAGGAGTTGCTTTTATTAATATTAGGAGGAGTTTTTGTCATAGAAGCGCTGTCGGTAATTATTCAAATAGTATCTTTCAGATTGTTTAGAAAG
>CAJXCX010000019.1:0-9226 GCA_913051685.1 uncultured Spirochaetales bacterium | reverse complement strand
CTTTTTCCGTTTTTCCAATAACCTAAATATTTCTCGCCGTTAGGGTATGTACACGATCCAAATCCATTTCGCCGTCCGTAAGAATCGCATTCGCCTATATAAGTCACGTATCGTTCCCTCGTTTTCCTAGGATTGTGCCGCTTGCCTGTATAAGTTGATTTTCTTTTCTTCATCTAAAATCTAACCTTTATATCTCCCAGAATCTGGTTTCCATGATCTTCGTAAACTCCCGTATATATTAAAAACAAGGTAAAAAATAAATGCTATTCATATTTATGAGCTATTTTTCGCATGTGACCTATTAAACTTTCTAGACCACCTAATCGTCGAGAAGTAAGAATGCTCTTTATTCCTAATTTGTCCAGACATTTCGAATTGGACGATTTAATACTTTCTATACTTTCGTCCCTATATATATAAAAAATTATTTCAACCATACCTCTTACAATCTGCGACTCGCTATATGCTGTAAATAACAATCTATCGCCTTGTTCGTTGCTCTTTGAACCATCAAAAAGGTTGACATATGTGTGATCAAGCCACAAAGGGTTTTGGCAGCCTCGAACAAGCTTGTCCTCCGTCCTGTCTTCCGGCAATATTTCGGGCAAATCGTTACCCATGGATATTATATATTCATAAATTAAGAATCTGTCCCCAATCTCGCTAATATCTGCGGCTATTTTTTTAATGCGATATTCAATCATAGAGTACCTTTAACTTTTTTAATCCCTCCAATAAATTGATCTACATCTCTTTGATTATTGTATATCCCCAAGCTAAATCTAACTATTCCTTCCTTGACTGTATTTCGCACTATTGGTTCCGCACATAAATATCCTGATCTAACCGCTATATCTAGACTCCCTAGTAAAGCAGCAACATCTAAACTGTTTTTCTTTCTGATAAAAAAACTAGCTAATCCATGTTTTTCACCTTGCTTAAATATCTCTATGTCGTCAATTTTTGCAAGTTCATCGAGAGCATAATCCGTCAAGCAGCTTAAATGTGAATCTATTTTATCAATACCGACTTTCTGTATCCACGATAATGCCACTCCCATGCCAATTATGCCTGCTATATTTGGCGTCCCCGGTTCAAATTTATATGGAACTTCCGCCCATTTGATGCTACTCCATCCTACAGATTCAATCATATCCCCACCACCAAAAACAGGACTTAGTTGAGACAATCTTTCTTTGTTTCCAACAATACAACCGGTTCCTGTTGGTCCATAGACTTTATGTCCGCTAAATACAAAGAAACTATTTTTGCAATCCAAATCAATCCTCGTCTTTCCTACAGATTGTGCAGCATCTACGATAATCACGCAGTCTTTCTCTTTCGCAATATTAAAGATTTCCTTCAAGTTAGTTACGTAACCAATGGTGTTGCTAATATGATTTATGCTTATGATGCACCTACCTTGCTCATCCTCTAGTGCGTGACGAAAATATTTTAAATCTACCGCCCCATTTTCGAGTACAGGAACGGCAACAATTTTTAGTCCAAAAACATTTCTAATAATGTGCCAAGGTACTATGTTGGCATGGTGTTCGGCCTCCGATATCAAGACGACATCATTTCTATTTAGCTTTAAAGATAAAGCGAGTCCCCATGCTATTTTGTTGACAGCATCCGTAGTACCTGATGTGAAGATGACTTCACCTGCATCATCCATGTTGAAGAAATTCTTTACCGTACTTCTAACGTTCTCATAGTCTTCGGTAGCTTTTTCCGCAATAGAATAAAACCCTCTGTGTACATTTGATTTGTTTTTTGCATGATAATTTACAATGGCGTCTATAACGGACTGATGGGTTAATGTCGTAGCAGCACTATCTAGATAGGTAAGGCCTGGGTTGTTTTTCAGTACAGGAAAATCTTTTTCAAACATTCTAAAACCTGGCGGATTAAATAGTTAGTACACTTATCTCCCATCCTTACTTATCGGAATCTGAAGATTTTCAAGCATATTTAAATCGTCTTTTGCTTGTCTCCCCAAGGTAGTCAAATAATTTCCTATTATCATCCCATTGGAACCCGCCAAGATAGCTAGGGGTTGTAAGTCATCAAGCGTTCTCTCTCTTCCACCTGCTAGCAATATAGTTTGGGTTGGTAAGATTAATCGAAATACCGATATTGTCTTTAAAGCTTCAAGGTTAGGGATGCTTGCTAGGTGGCCCAAGGGCGTTCCGGGTCTGGGATCAAGAAAATTAATAGGTACAGTATGTGGATTTAATTTTTTAATCTCGAAAGCTAACTGAATTCTCTGCTTTACACTTTCACCAACGCCAATCATGCCCCCACAACAAAGCTTCATACTTGTTGCATTAACTAGTTTTGCCGTGCTAACTCTGTCTTCATATCTGTGAGTTGTGCATATGGTATCAAAAAACTCCTTACACGATTCTAAATTATGATTATATCTCCATACGCCAGCATCATTAAGTTTTTTAGCTTGTCCTTCTTCAAGCATTCCAAGAGAACATCCTATTAGCAAAGTGGTTTTTCTTTTTATCAATTTTATATATTCCAAAATTCTTTCAAACTGTCTTTTATTAGGAGATCTAACGGCCATCACTAAACATAAATCAAAGGCGCCCATTTTTTCAGATTCTAGTGCCACTTCTAAGACTTTGTCGACATCAAGCATGTCATATGTAGAAATATTAGTTTTGTAGTGGACTGACTGAGAACAAAAAGAACAGTCCTCCGAACAGTTCCCAGATTTGACATTGACTATAGAACGAAGGAATACACCATCACCATTATGTTTTAAAGTAATTTTCCGTGCTAGAGCGAAAAGATCTAGTAATTCGTCGTTAGGTATTTGTATTAAATTAATTGCATTATCAAAAGTTATATCTCTTTCTCGATATAACAGCTCTTGTTCCACATGTCTTAGCAAATCTATGGTGGCTGACACGATACGCCCTCCTTTGCTATAGTCAACACAATAACAACAGATAGTAGGCTCAAAGATGAACCTATACAGGCTAATTGGAGCCTTAGGGAATTCGTATCATTATTTTTCGTAAAACCATAGCGCAATAAAAAGTACCTTAATAATTTTGGAAATCAAGGCATAGGGGCAATTGGCAAAACTACTTAATATTTAAAAGTCTTATCTGGGTGTAGGTTTATTTGACGAATCCCCGTGAAAGACTAAGCTTGTCAACATCTTGGCGTGTTTCTCGATCCAAAGATCGTCTATTTTTTTCAATTCTTCCTCTTGAAGTTCTTTTAAGTCAGAAGTTGCACAAAATTCATCGATTTCAGCTCGTTTTGTGAAGTTTGGAAACACTGAGCATGCAGATTTTTCAGCCAATGCAAAGAGTATAGCGGCTTGTCCTATTGTTCTATCGTGTTCAAGTAAGAAATCAAAATCCCTTAGCACATCTACTCCAGCATCAATCCACATCCGTTTCCTGTGACTTCTATGGTCATCTTTGTCCAAGTCTAACTTTTCCGTAATTGACCCATCCAATAGACCCGATGCATGTGGAACCCTAATCATGAGTCCGGTATTCGTTTCACGGGCCTTGTCAAAGAGGAACTTCATCGGTTCTTGCTCAAGTAGATTATAAATGACATGGAGGGCAATCGGATTATGGTCCATCGACGCAATACCTTCTTCAAGCCATCCAATATCAGGGCCTAGGGCCATGGCATAGGATCTTATTTTTCCTTCTCTTATCAAAGCTTCAAGTGTATCTACAACTTCGTCACCGTTTATAAAATCCAACCTTGGATTATGGAGTTGGTATATATCTATATAGTCTGTCTTAAGCCTTTTAAGGCTTTGTTCACATGAGTATCTTATGTCGTTGGCCAAAAACTTTTGGCGAAGCTCACTATGCCCCGTTCTTTCTTCTAAAACACCAGAGTCAATATCGTATCCAAATTTTGTCGCGTAAACTCTTTTGTCCCTTGAATCAGGAAATGCTTTAGGTAGGATTGTTTCGCCATAGCCCAAACCATATACATCCGCTGTATCATAAAAATTGACACCACGGTCGCTCGCATATTGTAATAAATCAATGGCCATTTTCTCGTCCTTTACTCCCCACCAATTAGTCGCTACAGACCATACCCCGAAACCTACTTCCGAAACTTTAATATCTTTATTTTTTGGAAACTCTCGATATTTCACTTTTTTCCTCCTACACGAAACTTATTTTATAAGATATTTATTAGTTTTTCTATATCTTTATGTATGCAAGTAATAATAGGGATGTCTCGTTCCGTATACGGCCTAGCTTTGTGGAACCTCATTGCTTCAACTAAATCGAGAAAATCTTCTGGATGATCAGTTTCGAACCCTACCACTTGCTCCTGATCGTCAATGCCAAACGAGTACGACGTATTAATTTTTATCGAAGGGAAAAGAATTCCCGCATTAATATGTTCTTTCATCATAGTTTTTCTCGTTACGTCCGACAATTGATACCATTCGGCCTTTTTTACAAAGGGGTAAACGAATAAATACTTCTTTTTACCAGGAGAAACTTCTATTCTTCTTCCTTTTATCTGCATTTCTTTGTGTTTGCTAACATATCGAGAATATTTAGTCATGGACAAGAATGAATATACAGGATGGATAAATTTGCCAATGGAAGAATTCATCAAATCAGAAGACATTTGCTCAAAAGCTTCAAGCGTATCCCCTATCCTCCAAAACATAAAATCACATTCCGCTCTAATTCCAAGAGTAGAATATGCATTCAAAGTAAGCTCTTTCGAATAATCTTTGAACACTTTCAATAACGACTTCAAGGCCTTATTCCTTGTTGCTTTTGTTTGGCGATACCAGTCCTTGTCAAGTTTATAGAAGGAATAATTTATAACCTGTCGGCGACCTTTATCTTCCATTCGTTTTACCCGTATTTTATATTTGTTTTACTTCAGTGTAATTTCTTACTTCTATATTGTGACTTCCTGCTGTGTTGTACTACAGAAAGCAGTCTCAACACGGCACCATTGCTTTTTTTCATTAATCCGAGTTGGTGGATTTCGTAAAACTCCGCCTTCTTCCTCAATCCAAAGAAAGACTTACAAGCCCTAGAGAGTCTAGTAAGGACAGTAGCCATAGCCTTAATAGGATACACAAAGAATTATACCTTAGTCAATGCCTATGCCCTGTTTTTGACAATCAATAAAAATTGATCCAGGAGTGGCTTTCAAGTAACGATTCCTACGAAACATACATTCCATGAATAAAATCAGCCACTTCATCAACAAGATGCTTGTTGTCATTGTCTCTTCTTGTGACCAATTCCACTCTTCTCGAGTAACTCTTCGGCGCAGGAAAATAGACCAGATTATCATCATCTTTTTTGGCAATAGCAGGTATTAAGGTAGCATTGTTGCTTCTCTCTACAATTGTTCTTGCACTTTCCATATTATTTGTCTTGATTGCCTTTTTGGGATCGACCAATGACCCATCTTCGAATACCTGAGAAATCTTTTCAGATATAGAACTTTCGCCATGCAATAAAACAAAATTTATTTCTGGGTGGAATCTGAGTTTTTTGAAATCCGTATCATCTATGAACGGATTGTCCTTTGATAATGCAAAATACAAGTTTTCAGTAAATAATTCTTTTCTATTTATTAAGGGATTTAAAGTATTGATGAAACACTCCTCACAATGGACACTTTTATCTGGGGAACTTATAATTGCCAAATCAACATGTCCCGCCATCAGCAATTGCATCAAACCATCATTTGTTGATTCAACGTAATTTACTTTCAGATTGGGGTTTATTTTTTCTATACCATTTTGTATGCGTGGAAAGAGATAGGGGCCGATTGTAAAAAGTGCACCCATATCGAGATTAAATACTGTTTCGAGTTGACTGTCTTTGGCCATTGTGTGTATATCGCCTATAGAGTTCTGAACATCAATCAACTGAGGAAGTATTTTTGATCCAAATTCTGTTAATTTCACCCCTTTACTGCCCCTAATAAATATCTTGGAACCCAATTCGGATTCAACTTTTTTAATTTGGGCACTTAGGGTTGGTTGACTAACAGAACACGCTCTGGCGCCTTCGGCAAAGCTTCCAAGTCGCGCTGAGGTTATAATATATGTAATGTCTTTTGTGTTCATGAATACTATAGAGTATACCTATACACAAAAGAAAGCCATAGCCCTTGACTATAAGGAATTTTATCCCATAATTACTATTAATAACCCTCTTCCTAATCAGAGCCATAGCAATTGTTCTCTACGGACAAGGTCTTTTTGAGGAGGGTTTTTTTAAAAATCCTTCTTTTTGAATAGATATTTCCCAATATATACAAGTAGAACAATCCATATGGCGTTTGCAATAAAGCACAATATTATAGAAAATCCACCCTCGAAGAAACTTTTAAACAGTCCTCCTGTATATCCTAAAAGAACTGGATTATCTAATAGAAAAAGTGTCTGGATTCTAGATAAATCTATCGGGTTAAGGAATATCATGGCTAACAAAAATTTTTGAATTTCATAATCTCTAAAATAAATGATTATAGAAAGTAAAATAAAATCAAACAAGAACGCATAGAAAAACCAGACTGTAAGACTTACGACTATACCTTGAAATTTATCATTGACAAGTAGTCCAATCACGACTGACAAACACGAAAAGAAAATAACCACATTCATACTAGCGGCCACTACATAAAGTAATTTGTAAATTTCCGTTCCAAGAGTAGGAAACCTAAATAGAAAAGAAGGTAAGCTACCTAATAGGAAAAATAGGGAAACAAGGATAATATATGTAAAAATCTTACTTAAATAGACCTCGGATCTACTAATGGGGTTCGACAACAAAAGTGAGATATAGTCTTTTGTCGAGTAAAACCCATTCATTCCCATTACAAGTGCGAGAAGAGGAAGAAGATATAAGCTAATACTTAGAAGAGTTAACAAAACTTGATCTATATCAGAAGCAAATCTAACTAACATTTCTATACAAAAAAAGAATAGGACTGGGGCAATGAAGATAAACTTCGATTTCAACAGAATTTTTATTTCGGCTTTAACCAGCTCCTTAAACATACTCATCAAAGAGATTAGAAATTCCACCTTCCAAGTTTCTCGAATCCTTATTTGCATGAAGTTCCTTGATGCTAGAATCAAGGATTATTTGACCATTGTTCATAATCGAAATATTATCGACCAAAGGTTCTAGCTTGTTAAAATAATGTGATGTAATCAATATGGTTTTTTGCTTCTTGGCCTCTTCTAGAAAATCAATCAGAGTTTTTGTAGATTTTTGATCTAACGAAACAAAAGGCTCGTCCAGCATCACCAGATTAGGCTCGGTTATAAAGACAAGGGATAAAAGGAATTTCTGTTTCATTCCTCCAGATAAATTAGAAAATTTAATTGATTCGAAACTACGGATATCGAACAAACTGCGTAGTACATTGCTAGGCTGCTGGATTTTTTTAATGTTTAGAAATAAGTCTTCTATGTCCTTAACTATCATATCGCCAAATATATCGTTATCTTGAGGGAGGTATGACATGTGTACTTTGTAGGAATCCCCTATATCGTCCACATCTTTTCCATTAGAAATAATTTTGCCAGAATCCTGGTTGACCAAGCCCATAATTACCTTTAGGAGTGTGGATTTGCCACAACCATTTGGTCCCATCAAAAGAGAAAGCTCGTTTTGTCTAACTTTTAAATTGACGCCAGATAGAACATCCTGTTTCGTAAAACTTTTATAAATTTGAAAACATTCTATCATGACAACCTAAGAATGGAGCACCTTGGGATTTTGGTCAACATATGGGGACTTGATTATTGCGGGTAAATAGATCTCCATTAAATCTATTATGTGAACCATATACGACTCAAGAAACAATACAGAATTAGGGAACTTCTCCACTATCATGGAATATAGTCTGACAGGATAATGAGGAATGTCTCCCAAGTTGTCGTTATCTAGATCGTAACCTACATAATCATCCCAAAAGTTTTCATTAAATTTGTTACTCTTATCAGCTCTATTGGTTGTCACATCAAAGACATTGGCAATAAAACGATTTTGTTCAAAATGGTTTTCGTAAGAACTACCAAGTATCCGAATACCAATACCATTATTGATAAAATTATTTTTTTTAAATTTTATTTCATCTGAACTATCCATATAGACCGAGACAGAGTTTCCATAAAAAGAATTATTAGATATCTCAGATGATTTAATGTCCTTAAGAAGCAGAGAAGACGTCCCAGGATTAGTATGGTACTCAAAAGTATTTCCAACCATATTTATACTTCGTGAATACATTACAGCTACTCCTCCAGCATTATTGACGAATTGATTGTCGACAAAAGAGTTCCCATCCGAGAACATAAAATGTAGACCATATCGAAGATTGTTTAAGGATTTATTGTTTTCGATTACTATGTTCTCAGCAAATTCAAAATATAGACCGTCTCTATGACTTACAATTGTATTGTTTTTAATTACGATATCGTTAGAATTCCATAGGTGGATACCGTTTCCCATTTTCGACTGTCGAAAAGAAGTATTTAGATTTTCTATATAATTTTTTAAAATGTAACTATTAGAAACTTCCTCTAGGTGGATACCAAAAAAGCTGTCCAAAATTGTATTATTAATTATTCTACAATTTGATACTTTAAAAAGCCTTATTGCTGAGAAATCTCGCATGTGACCTCTCCCGGAATTTTTAATTGTTAAATCTTCTAATGTTACATCGTCAGAAATTATCGTGATAATTTGACCTTGATTTTGCCCATCTATTATAGAGCCTGGAAGGCCTCTGATGGTCAATGGCTTGTCAATTACAATATCCACTACTTTATGATGACCAGCCACCACAATTATATCGTTGGCTTTTGACGATTTAAGAATTTCCTGAAGTGAACGATTCGTGTTCTCGGTGTAAATTGTTTCCGCATACGGTTCGACAAACAAGGCAAAAAAGGAAATAATTACAAAAAAACTTCTTATCATGTTGTTGAATATTTGTTTTATGTCAATCATCACTGTTTTTTCTTAATGTTCATGGTCAGACCCATGAACCGACAATGAACTGAGAAGCTCTTCCCAGGACAATCGAACTGAATCCTTAAACTCTTCCTGTAGTTTTGGATTAGATTTCTTCAGAACTATCAAACCACTTCTCATGGGAGTTTTGATGCGTTTACTTTTAATAACATACGAGTTCTCCGATTTCACAAGTTCTTTCGTAAAATAAT
>CAJXCX010000018.1:0-9573 GCA_913051685.1 uncultured Spirochaetales bacterium | reverse complement strand
TTGGCAATTCAAAAGAAATTACAGATTTTTATAAATGCTGGTGGATGTACATACCTCACTTTATTCACTCGCCTTTCTACTGCTATTCGTACGCATTTGGAGAATTGCTAGTACATGGATTATTTGCTAAATACAAGGAAGATGAGGACGGATTTGCAAATAAATACCTAGCCCTTCTTTCCTCAGGTGGTACAGATTCTCCTGAAGTTCTCGTACGAAGAGTAGGAATCAATATAGCCAAAAATGACTTCTGGGAAACCAGTATGTATTTGATGAGAAATCTACTAAAAGAAGCTGAGAATTTATTTTTAAACAAATAATGCGACACCCATGTTAACAGTATCTAATGGTTCAAAAAAAGGTTTCAGATTGAAGGTGCCAAGCGGCAATTTGGTTAGGCCAAAAACAAGCAAAATTAGGAAGATGATTTTCGACATACTTGTCTCGGTTCACAATATGAACGTCTTGGATGTCTTTGCCGGAAGTGGATCCTTAGGTATAGAGGCGCTTAGCATGGGGGCACGACACGCTACATTTATAGATATCAATGCTTCGTCTATTAAGTCCATTAAGGAAAACTTAAAGAAATGTGAATTTGATAATAGTTCGACTGTTATAAAAAGAGATTTCGCTGTTGCCTTAAGGGAGCTCAGAAAACAGAACAAGAAATTTGACCTAATTTTTATCGACCCCCCTTACTCATATTTTGATGAAAAAACAGTTAATGGTATTATTAGAACTGCATTGAAATTATCAGTTAGTGATGGGGTAGTCGTTTGCGAACATCCAAAAGAAGAAGAAATTGAAATCGATGTGAGTTTTTATAGAGTAAAGAAATATAAGGACAAATATATAACGTTTTGTTGGTCTAATTAATATGAAAAGGTCCGTAGTCTATCCAGGAAGTTTTGATCCATTGACAAATGGTCATGTCAACATTGTTAATCGAGCACTTAAATGTTTCGACAAAATTATAGTTGCTGTTGCTGCAAATTCGAATAAAGACTCGATTTTAGATATCGATGAACGTGTTAAAACAATAAAGAAAGTATTTCAAAAGAGTAAAAAAGTTCAAGTTGATAGCTTTGAAGGTCTTCTCGTTCATTATGCAAGAAAGAAAAAAATTACGACTATACTAAGGGGGATGAGAACTGTGCAAGATTTTGAATATGAAATGCAGATGGCAACATCCAACAATAAGCTTGACTCAAGAATCGAAACAATTTTTATGGTTGCCGATGCACATTATTCTCACATTAGCTCTTCGCTTATTAAAGACATAATAAAGCTAGGTGGAAGCGCAGAAGCTTTTGTTCCCAAGGTCGTAGAAAACGCACTACAAAAGAAACTAAAGAGAAAAGTGTAAAGAATGAAACTTTCAAAATTAGCCAATACTTTAAAACCATCTGCAACTCTAGCAATAACCGCTAAAGCAAAAGAGTTAAGATCACAAGGAGTAGACGTCATTGGTTTTGGTGCGGGCGAACCCGATTTTGACACACCTGATAACATTAAAGAGGCTGCGAAAGAATCAATTGATTCGGGTTTTACAAAATATACAGCCGCAAGTGGAACTAACGAGCTTAAAGAATCCATAATTAAAAAAATAGAGGCCGATTATAATTTAAAATATAAAACAAACGAAGTATTGGTTGGGTCAGGAGCAAAGCACGTATTGTACAACCTTTTTCAAGTCTTGGTCGACAAAGGAGACGAAGTCCTAATCCCCTCTCCTTACTGGGTCTCATATCCTGAGCAAGTTAAAATCGCTGGAGGTAAACCCATAATTTTACAGGGTTCACAAGAATCAAATTTTAAAATTTCAAAGAAACAAATGAAAGATGCAATAACTAATAAGACAAAAATTTTGGTTTTAAATTATCCCGCGAATCCAACAGGGACAACGTACAATAGACAGGAGCTCGAAGAATTCGCCGAGGTCGCTCTAGAGAATAATCTGATAATAATATCAGACGAAATTTACGATAAGATTATATATAAAGACGAGAAGCATATTTCGTTTCCTCAATTAGGAAATGGGGTTAAAGATAGCACCATACTTGTAAACGGTGTATCAAAGACTTATTCAATGACTGGTTGGAGAATAGGATATGCAGCAGGCAACTCTAAAGTAATTTCCGCAATGAATAATTTATCCGGACAATCAACATCAAATCCAACTTCCATATCACAAAAAGCTGCGGAAGAGGCTTTCAGTGGTTCGCAAGATGCAATCAAACCCATGCTTGAAGAATTTAGAGAAAGAAGGGACTATATCACTTCGTCTCTCAATGAAATTGATGGAATCGAATGCGTATTACCAGAAGGTGCTTTTTATGTATTTCCAGATATCTCAAGTTTTTTTGGAAAAAGATATAATGGTAAAACAATTTCAAATTCAATCGAAATATCAGATTTTTTGCTGGATGTTGCAAAAGTTGCTGTGGTACCTGGAATCGAATTCGGTTCGGATAATCATATAAGAATTTCTTATGCTACTTCAATGTCAGACATCAAAGAAGGCATGAAAAGAATAAAAGAAAGCTTGGAAACTTTATAATCTCTACATAATATCTTGGAGCCGAAGGGGATCGAACCCTCGACCTCTTGAATGCCATCCAAGCGCTCTCCCAGCTGAGCTACGGCCCCTTTTCTTTTATAAAGAAATATAATTTGTTAGAATATATCCAACTCAGTTTTTTTCAATTGTATGGTTATGAAAAAAGTTAATATAGGAATTATTGGTCTAGGGACAATCGGATCTGGCGTCTATAAGATTCTTAACGAAAGAAGGGCCCGAATAAAGAAATTATACGGTATTGATATCAAGATAGTTCGATGTTGTGATATATCAGAATCTTCAAAAAGGAAATTAAAAATTTCCAATTCGCAATTCACTAAAGACTTTAGAGTAATTACAAGAGACAAGAATGTTGATGTAGTTATAGAGCTCATTGGCGGAACTAAGGTTGCATACAAGATTTCAGAAGACGCAATTAAAAACGGGAAAAATTTAATAACAGCAAACAAGGCATTGCTGGCCGAACGTGGCAAGGACATAGATAAACTTCTAAGTAAGACCGGAAAAAATATTAACTATGAAGCAAGTGTTGGTGGAGGAATACCTATTATAGGAACTATTCGGGATTCAATTTTAATTAATAATATTCTTTCTTTTCAAGGGATTATGAATGGTACATGCAATTATGTTCTTTCGTTAATGTCGAGAAAAATAGAATTTCAAGATGCTATAAAGGCAGCTCAAAAGGCGGGTTTCGCCGAGACTGATTCAACACTAGACATCAATGGAAAAGATACAGCTCATAAGGTTGTCGTGCTATGTAAAACATGTTTTGGGCTAGATGTAAAATTGAAAGATATGTTCATTGAGGGAATTGAGAATATTACATCCTATGACTTGGATTGTTCAGAGAAATTAGGCTACAAAATAAAACTTCTAGGCATTGGCAGGATAATCAATAACCACTTAGATGCAAGAGTTCATCCGGCTTTGGTTAGACAAGACAACCCATTAGCAAATGTTGATAACGAATTTAATGCAATCCTCGTAAATTCGAAAAATCTTGGACCATTTATGAGTTACGGATATGGTGCCGGAATGCTTCCTACCGCCTCTGCTGTCGTGTCCGACATCATCAGAATATCAAGAGAAGATTCCAATATAAAGATTAATCAAGCTAAAAGACTAAGTATGTACAAGATAGATAATTTGGAGAGCAAATTCTACTTAAGAATAGAACTACAAGATGAAAGTGGTAATTTGGGAACGATAACAAGTATCCTTGGTCAATATAAAATAAGTATAGATAAAATAATTCAGAATAGTGGGGATTCGAAAGTCAAAGGTGTTCCTGTTATTATCCTAACTAAGAAAAACAAATTCCATACTGTAAATAAAGCTATTAATAAAATGAAGAAGTTGAAATTTGTTGGCAACAATCCGTTATTACTTCCTATAGAGGATTCCATTTGAAGGAATCGGACATCGATTTTAAAAATCTCATCTTAGACAATATCAGGGAAGGAATAGTATTGCTAGATTCGGAATCAAATTTTGTATTCATGAATCAGGAGGCCGAAAACATAATTGGAGTTTCGAGTCAACGATTTAAAAAAGATAACGATATTAGTTTATTTGATAAGCAAATTGGAGATCTGATAAGCTCTATAAAAATTGATCAAAAAACAAAATATATTAACGAAATTAAAATTAGAGACATGTTTAACAAAGAAAATATTATTTCGGTTTACGTAAGACCTATTCTTAATTATGAGAATACATCTCCTGAGCTTCAGCACATATTAATACAATTTACAAATCTTGAGGGAATGCACTTGCTAAATAAAAAAACAAAGCTTGATGAAGAAGAAGAATTAATGAGTCAACTTTTTTATGGACTTGCTCATGAAATCAAAAATCCTTTAGCTGGAATAAAAGGAGCTGCGCAGTTGATTAATTCGCAAGACAAATCCTCAGACACTATCAAAGAATGTTCTGATATAATAGAAAAAGAAGCGGTCCGATTATCAGAATTGGTTAATACCTTTAAACATCTCCAGCCTCATTCCTCCGCCACTTTCAGCGAAACAAATATAAACGAGCTACTAGATGAGGTAATAAATATTTGTTCAAAAGAATACAAAAAAAAAGATGTCGCTATCTTCGTATCTTTTGAATCTGAAGCAGTCAATATATTATGCGACAAAGAATTACTTCGTATAGTATTATTGAATATCGTAAAAAATGCTTACGATTCCATCGATACAAAGGGAGAGATTCGTATCTCAGCTAAGAGAATCAAAGACTTTAAATTAAATAACAAGAATCTTTTACAAATTAACATTGAAGATTCAGGACAGGGTATCAAGGAAACTGAGATTAATAAGGTTTTTCAACCTTTCTATTCAACTAAAAAGAATGGTCAAGGCATAGGATTATTTCTAAGCCAAAAAATCATAAATAAGTTTGGAGGATTTATTGAGGTCCATTCTAAAACCAATGGGGTCGTATTTAGAATCTACATACCTGCAAACTAATTTTAAGGACTTAGGTATAATTGCTTTATGGATGAATCAATTCTTATTGTCGATGACGAAGAAAGCATACAGAAAGTATTGACTATGTATTTAGACAATTTGGGATATAAAACGCATAGCATAGGGAAGCTATCTGAAACCTATTCCGTTTTAAAAAAATCTAGATTTGAACTAATACTTCTAGATATAAATTTGCCAGATGGAAATTCATTAGATTATTTAAACAAAATAAGAGAGATAAGTAATAACTCTTCTATCATTATAATTACGGCTCAAGATACGATGGCTAACGCTATCGATGCTATCAAAAATGGCGCCTATGATTATATAACTAAGCCTTTTGATTTTAATTCAGATTTAGCATTAACTATTGACCGCGCTATAAAGAATTCGATAAATACAAATAAAATTATCGAACTAGAAGATAATTTAAAAGACAAGGAAGATAGTGCCTTCGATATAATTGGCAAATCTCCACAGATGACAAAGATTTTCAAAGATATTGGCCGAATTTCTCAATCCGACCATACAGTGTTAATAACTGGGGAGTCTGGAACTGGAAAAGAATTGGTGGCTAAAGCAATACATATAAGTGGTCCAAACTCCACAAAAAATTATGTCCAAATTAACATAACTGCCATACCTAGTGATTTACTTGAGAGCGAGTTATTTGGTTACGAGAAAGGAGCCTTTACGGGAGCTCAGAGTAAGAAGATTGGTAGGTTCGAAGAAGCCAATGGTGGAACAATACTGCTTGATGAGATTGGAGATATGTCTTATGATCTGCAAAGCAAAATTCTAAGAGTTTTAGAAGAAAGGAAATTCTATAGATTAGGGGCACAAAAACCAGTCGAGTTTAATTGCAGAATTATCACTTCTACTAATAAGAATTTAGAGAGAGAAGTAGAAAATAAAAATTTTCGTGAAGACCTATTTTTTAGATTGAATTCTATTAATATCGAACTTCCTCCATTAAGAGAACGAAAGTCCGATATTCCTCTCTTGATAGATTTTTTTCTTATTAAATACGCAAATAAAAATGAATCGCCCAAATCGATTGATGATGACTTCTTAAATGTGTTCTTGAAATATGATTGGCCAGGAAACATTAGAGAATTGGAAAATTCAATTAAGAAACTTGTTCTTATGATGCCAGACTCTGAATTAACACTAGATTCAATAAAAGAACATCTACCAAGGGTATTTAATAAATCTGAGAACGATAACAATAAAATTAATTATCTAAAATTAATTGAGAACATATTTAGTGATACAAACCTACCTGAAACTAATCTATATAAATTTATTACAGATAAAATTGACAAGCCTCTAATAGAATCAGTGCTAATCAAAAACAAAGGAGATTTAAGACTTTCATCCAAGAAACTTGGACTCGACGAAGATTCTTTGAGAAAAAAAATTATCGATTTGAATATCGATTCCAGTATAATCAAAGACTTTTGAGTTTTCTCAGAGTCTTCTTCGCGCAATTATTTTGCGCAATCTTCTTGCTTTTGCCTATTGCACTGAATTGTTTTACACCACCGATATAGACGGAAACATGGAACGTTCTACTGTGAGGTGGTCCAACTTCCTTATCAACCTCATATTTTGGAACAGAACCAAATTGTTTCTGACTTATAATCTGCAAAATAGATTTATAATCTTCATCAATAATTTTCAAAAAATCTTGATTTAAAAGAAATTTATTCAGGAATTTTTCTGACTCCCGTATGCCAGAATCAAGATATATCGCACCTACAATTGCTTCGAAGAGTCCCGAGAGATTGGATTCCTTCGTTCTTCCGTTGGATCTTAATTCTCCTCTTCCTAATAAAAGGAAGTCGCCGAGACCAAGACGTTTTGCAATTCTATACAATGATTTTGAGCTAACAATTTGATTCTTCAGCTTTGACAAATCACCTTCATCGTAGCCTGGAAAAATTTTAAATAAGCATTTCACAGTTACAAAGCCAATTACTGAATCTCCAAGAAATTCGAGTCTTTCATTGTCATTGCTATTGTTTTCATGGCCATACGATTTGTGCGTTATAGACTCCAAAAGAAGATTTTTGTTCCTAAACTTATACCCAATTTTAGTCTCTAAACTCATGAGGCTAATCTAGCATAAAATATGACAATATTGAAAACGAAATCTTATTGATGTAAATTTAGTGTAACGGTATTCATACCATGGATTAATTATATGCCTAATTCTTTTGAAATATTACGAGCCGAAATGGATGAACTAGTCGTTGGGCACACCGATGTCAAAACCGCCCTCTTGTTAGGGATCATCGCAAGGGAACATATTTACATTCAAGGGCCCCCAGGTACTGCAAAAACGATGTTATCAGAAATAATTTCTAAATCTGCCGAGTTGAATTTCTTTTTTTACCAAATGCATAGAGATACAAGACTATCAGAATTAGTTGGGGATCTTGTAATTTCTAGAGAAGATACAAAAAATGGTGAACTGATTAGACAAGATATCATCAAAGGAGGGATATTAACTTCGGAAATATGTCTACTTGACGATATTTCCAGAGCGCCAGGAGAATCCCTAAATGTACTCCTAAGGATACTAAATGAAAGGAAGTACGGAGAAGATTCCATCCCCCTTCTAACTGCAATTGCAACAAGCAATCCGACTGCCGATGAATACTACAATGAGCCACTGGATCCTGCGAATCTTGATAGGTTTGTTATTCAAATTAATGCAGATGGTTTATCGTATGGAAAGCAATGGGATGATGTGAAGAAAATTGTGAGTTTATACTCTACAAGGAACGGTTCCTATGATCTCATTACAAAAGTTGGAAAGAGTGCGCTAGACGAAAGCTACTCTCAATTTGAAAAAGTTGTCGTTCCAGTAGAAGTTCAAGAAGGGCTTGTTGATTTTGTATCATGGCTTGTTGAGGATCAGAGATTAAATGAATCAAATTCTGTTATCTCAGACAGAACTTTTCTTGTAAAATCCATAAAGATAATTAAGGCTAATGTAATTTTGAACGGGCGAGATATCGCAGATTTGTCTGACCTTAAAGCATTAAAGTTTTTATTAGCTTTCAGAATACCTGAAGAGCTATACGACCTAGCTGAACAAAAACTTGAAGCAATTGAGAAGGAAAAAAAAAAGACCAAGAAATAAAAAATAGGCAAAAAAGAGAAGGAGACGACTTTGAAAAAGATTCTCCTAATAAACAACCCGGATCCAATCAAGATAAAGACTCAGATATAACAGAAGAGCAAATAAATGCCGCTCAAGACTCTTTTTTAGAAGCCCTAGAGGAGCTTCAAAGTAATTTAACTAGTGATGATAATTCAAAACCAATAGATTCAGAGAAAAAAATACCTACGAACCCAGATAATAAGAGTGAAAATGACGAGGAAGGAAGTACTGATAATGCTCCGTTATCTGAAAAAGTTTATGCAACTAAATCAAAAAGGGCTGGTGATACCGATGCGTCTAGAGCACATGTTCCGCTTGATGCAGAGGTAGCACAAAATGTTCAAATCGTTATGAAATGCCTAGAAGGAAACATACAAAGGAGTTTGGCCAAAAGAGGCACGCATCCTGGCGGCCTACCAAGAAGGTACAAAAGAATGAATTCCTTTTACGAAATAGAGGATGTGGATGCAATGGATGCGACAATTTGGACAAAGAATCTTTCCCCTCAATTACCTAGAGTTCATCAACGAGAGAAAGAAAATATGGGAGGCGAAATAGCAATCCTGAGAGATGTTAGCACATCTATGATGGGCGTATACAGCGAATGGTCCTCATCTGTAGTCAAAGCTGTTCTGGAGCTTGCTAGAACAAAAAGGATGAGGGTTGGTTATATAGAATTCAATCATAAATCATTTAAGTTTATATCTCCTGCAGATGAGAAGTTTTTTACAAAGGAATACGATATGATTCTAAGCTCCGCGAAAAAAACTGAGTGTTCCGGCAATACGAATTACGAAGATGCTCTTAAAGACGCCATAACAGATTTTCGAGGTCGAGGGTTGAGAAATAAGCATATTCTTTTTATAACCGATGGAATCCCCACATCTGGTGACACAGAAGTAAAACGAGAGAGGGAAAGAGCAAAAAGGTTGGGAATATGTATCCACTCAATATTCATTGGTTCAAAAAATTTTCCTATGATCCTAGATACAATATCGAGGGAAACCTACGGATCTCAATTCGTAGCTTATGAAAATAAAAGTGGTAGAATCAGAATTGAGAGAAAAGAGTCAAGCATTCAGTTTCGTAAACCTCAAAGAGGGGTAGCTACCGAAAATCCTGAAAATTACAATGAGAATCTGGATCCTTTAAACTTTATTTGAAAATTTATAGAAGTACCATGTTGTCTCTATTGATAACTTCATCGGAATATTTATAACCTAGCACCCTTTCTATCTCGCCAGATCTTTTTCCTTTAACCAACTGTGTTTCTTCCGAACTGTAAGAAATGAGACCTCGAGCTATTGGCTTTTTAGTGCTGTTATTAATACACGTCACTTGTT
>CAJXCX010000017.1:0-10862 GCA_913051685.1 uncultured Spirochaetales bacterium | reverse complement strand
ATCCCGAACTTTATGGCTCAAACCGGTGATCCGACCGGCACCGGTACTGGTTAATCTGACAAACCAAATTTAGAGCAAGAGTTTAGTTCAGAGAAGCACGTGCGTGGTACAGCTTCGATGGCACGTTCTAGTGACCCAGATAGTGCAAATTCGCAATTTTTCATTTGCTATACAGATTGTCCGGGGCTAGATGGTCAGTATACTATTTGGGGTGAAGTTATAGAAGGTATCGAATTGATAGATAATTTAAAAAAAGGAACGGGTGGGATGGGCATGGTTAGTGATCCTGACGAGATGATTAAAGTTACCGCTACTAAAGAGTGAGAAGATAAATTAAATGAATATGAATATAGATTCTTTTTTAAGAGATAACAAATGGATTCTTGTCCCAACATCCTATTTCCTTCTCTTGCTTTTCGTTTCTATCGTGTTCTTGTCTATAAATTCATCTCATGAGCATGTTAATTTTGAACAAGATGAAATAGATGGGATTGCCTTGGGTGCTGAATTTCTTGTTGACACCAATACTAATCTCTATTCATCAGGATCAGATGAATATTCTATTGTTTCAACCGTACTTGGTTCCAATGATTTTCAGCTAGGTTCAAATACATCTTTGCTGCAAAATCTTTCAAATGTTTCATCCCTATATGCGGTTAGTCGTGACAATAAGGTTATTGGTATTGGCTACATAGCATCCAATGTTGATGATTGTAAGAAATTAAGGGCCATTTCAATTAGTAATCTTGGAAAACATTATATGTCACGAGAGGATAGATCTGTAAGTGAAACAATCTCATGGACGTCAAAGAAGAATAAATTTACTTTTTTTAATCAATTTTTGTCTAATGGAACACAATTGGGCAATGTTTGCACCTATTTGATTTCAAATAGATAACAGAGGAACAAGATTTTAGAATACAAAGACTTTGAATCGCTTCAAAACACATATGAACACCAAGAAGATACCACGTTTTTCCCCGAAACCCTTAATCTTAATGGCTGTTTTTCACGATATTTATTAATTAATAAATATCTATCTACAAAAAGACCTAAATATTTGTTTTGGTCCTTGGAGTTCGATTCCAACTCGTTAATGGATCCATTCGTTGTTGAAACTATTAATTGGTGGCGAGACTATATGGTTAATTCAGGCGATAAGTCCAAAAAATCGATACTTTCTGTATTGTTGAATAATATTGGCATTGCTCTATCGAACCCTAAAAATACGAATACTGATTTTCACTATAATTCAGGTTTTGTTCATTGCTATCGAAACAAATCAGAGCCATTGATAACATTCGAAGTCCACCCTCCACGAAGATGTTTTGTGTTATTAGAAAATTTTGAAGAAATAATATCAACAATTAACAAAATCAGACTTACAAAGAAAGATTGTCAATCTGCTTTGACAAGGAAATACAACGTAGAAAATATTAATTTAAATTTTTCTGATTCGATACTGATAGCAGCACAAGTTATATCGCAGATGCATAATGCAATTTTAAAAAACGAACAAGAGACATCAGATTTGTTTTTGACTCCGTTTTTAGCGGAGAAGATATATTCTGATGCAAGTACTTTTAGAGCAAATCTTAATTATGTTGTTGATACCTATAGAAATGTTGATTATTGGGACCCTGATAGAAAGAGATAGGCAGCTTCTTTGAACTTGTCCATTCCTAGATAGATAACAATCATACCTATAAAGAGGATTGATTTTCGTGATTTCTTTAGTTTAGAAAAATAAGTCATTATGAAAATATATTGGCAGACCCACAACCAACACATTAGTATTACAAGAGCACCAATGTCGAACCATTTATAATATGTGACATTCCAATCGGTCAGAGTTGATAGTCCAATCATCCAAAAAGAGCCAAAAATGACAGGCGAGAGGGTGTAGCTAAGCCCCTTAAATACGGCCCCAAATGTGCATTGTCTTACTGACCCACCAAGCGACCTACCTATTATGGAGAGAAAAAGACACGCTATTATGATTTCTCCAAAATAAAAAATAGAACTAAAGTTACTTAATGGAAACTTGCTAGAATCAAAACAATAATATGCTACATCATCTAAAAGAGTTGCTAGAATCACTATGAATAATGCTCTACCGGCCGGAATATAATTTTTATTTAAGGATGCGGCCATATAGACTTTATTCGAAAAAAAACAGGAAGCTAATAAGTTAATAAGCATGAAAAATCACGACCATGGCGTACTTGTAATTAATTAAAATTGTAGTAACATGTGGGGAACAAGTCAACTTTTCTTTATTGATATTGAGCTGGTAGGTTGTTGACATAGCGGTACGGAATTGAATAAAAAAGAAACTCAGAAAGCCAAATTAACTTCAAAACAACGGATTGCAGAGATCCTAGGCTGGATTGTTAGTGGATTAGCCCTGTATTTTGTCTGTCAATATGTTATCGATATTGACCTCGAAACTGCAAAATCAAAAGTAAATTTTTATTGGATTCCTTTCATATTGGTATTTATCGCTATCTACACTTTCCTGATGACTTTTTTGGCAAACGGCTGGAGATATGTCCTTGAATTACTGCATGGCTCAGCCCTTCCGAAATGGAAAGTCATTGGGATTTATACAAAAACTCAAATTTACAAATATATACCGTCCAATTTAATGCATGTTGTAGCGAGAATTTATTTTGCTACAAAGCTTGGCCCATCAAAAGCAAATGTCATACAAAGCTATTTTTTAGAAATTGTTTTTATGGTTTTGATTGGATTGATAATTGTGGTTGTATGTATTGCAACTGGGTCTTTTAGTTTGCCTAATGAACTAATCTCAAAGATTGAAGAATTCTCTTCAGGTAAACTGAAAGGTTTTTCTGTGGGGATATTAATATTTGGCGCTGTCGCAATTATTTTCTATTTGTTTAAAGCTTTAAAGAATTTCGAATCTGCATTTAGTTTGCCTAATCTAATTAAAATCTTAAAACTTACCCTTCTCTTGCTCGGATTCTTTTTTGGAATGGGATTTGTTGAGTATATCGTATTCGCCAACTTGCTTGGTATGGATATAAGCTTCTTGTATATACTTTGTCTTTTTACCATTACATGGTTGGGAATGTTTATCATTCCTGGTGCACCAGGTGGTATTGGTATTAGAGAATTTATTGTTATCTTGTTGCTTGCTCCAATTTATGGACCAGACGACCCCACAATCGGAATACTTGTATTTAGAGTCGTTACGGTTCTAGGAGATGCCTTGTTGCTTCCCATAGGTAGCATGTTCTTACCTGGTAGCATTTCTGAGGCAAGAGAAATTTAACATCGACTTGACTTTTTTATAATACTGTTTAGAATCTATGTGTAGGTTGAGTTCGAGACAATACTGTTTGTCTCACGAAGAAAGCTAAGAGATTAGCACTAAAACTCAATCTTTTTTTTCGCCCTTTTTATTCTAATCCCCATGCAATCCACACTCGCGTTTTTCATCTACTTTAGTTGGATCGAAATAATTGTACTCATTCACCAAATTATTTTTATTCATATAGTCATCTAAATCTTTATCAGACCAATTGTAAAAAGGACTTAATTTCAATAGTCCGTCATCTGTTTCACTAACTATGTCTATAGTATCTCTAAAGCTAGTTTGCCCTTTTCTTAGATTGGCAATCCAAATATCAGGTTTTATTTCAGACATGGCCCTTCTAAATGGTTCTAATTTAACTTGCTCTGTGAATAGTTCATGCGATGAATCATCAATTCCCGGAATTTCGCCCTTAAATTTTTGTTTAGGAGCATATACCTTAATATTTAGTTTTAATTCCGAAATAATTTTTTCAGCATAGATATATGTTGCCTTTGTGTTATACCCAGTGTCACACCATACAACTTTAATATCTTCTTTAGCTTGAGTGCATAGATGTAGTATTGCTACTTCGTATGGTCTAAAGTTAGTAGTAAGTATTGGATTCTTACTTGTTCCTAATCCCCATTGTATTATTTCAGTAGGAGATTTTTCTCGAAGCCTATCATTTAGGGTAATTAAATCTTTCCTCATTGTACTCTTCTTTAAATTCTATCACAGCTACCCTAATAATGATTGGGATACCATATAAGATATTACTACACAACTTACAGGAGCTAAAATCCAGAATTTTAAAATACTGGAAATGCTAGTATTTTTTAAAGTTCTCGAAAAGCCTGTACTTGCACAAGAGAATCCTATAATTCCAGCAGTAATTATTTCAGCGAAGGATATAGGTATTCCATAGAAGGTTGCAGCACAAAGCAAGAGCCCACCAGTAAGATGAACAGAAATTGCTCTAATGAGACAGATGTCCGTTAATTCTTTAGCTATTCTTTCAAGTATTCTTCCTCCGAAGAATAGTGCGCCCAATGCCATAAAAAATCCTGCAAGCAAAGCACCGTCGGTGGCAGATACTAAATCTCTTGCGACAATTGGTGCAGCCGCATTTGCTGCGTTATTAGCTCCAGCAAAAAAAGCGAGAAAACAACCTGAAGATACAAGAAGGTATTTGAGTACACGATTAATTTTTTCTTCTTCGGAGTGCGAAGCTAAAAAATTTATAATTTTTAAATAACAGTATTTACCAATTAAATAATTGAGTAACCACAGAGTAATCGGAGTTGCTACCCACCATATGGTTATTTCGATTACTTTGTTTGAATTTAAGTGATTAAGCGATAATCCAATACCTATTATCGTGCAAACCACAATGTGGGTAGTGGCAATCGGTATCCTTAGAAGATTGGCGATTAAAATTGCTATAATTGGTAGAATGAGTATAAGAAAAGTGAACGCTACAGACTGTTGAGATAAATCCACGGATGTTATATCCTTAGCTACTGTTTCCACAACGTTTTCTCCCCAGAAAGTTGCTCCGAGAAAGACAAAAATGAAGATAAAAAGAACTGCTCCAAGTTTGGATAAAATATTCGATCCGTAAGCTGTTGCCATTGAAGCACCGGCATTATTTGCGCCAACATTAAAAGCCAGAATTAATGACAATATAGATAAAAGTGCAGTTTCCATAGAGGTTTGTAAAATCTTTATTCCAAGTAGTACACAATATACATTTTTTGAGAGCTTTAATAAACATTAATGATTAAATCGAACTAGCCAGAGAACTTGCAATAGGGTTCATTTTGGTGTTTTCTTATTACTTAAATAATTAATTTATTGAAGGATTTTGGTATTTTTTGAGGAATTTAGCTTTAAAATCCTCAGATTTTGATATGAAAGAAATAAAAAAGGTAAAAAATGAGTATATTAAAGAATCGAGTGATGAACTCAGGGGTACTATTTAAGAGGTTGAAAGAAGTGGCTCAATAAAATGACTAAATCAAAATTTCTAAGAGAACTCGAAAATGAATCAATTTTTATTTTAAGAGAAGTAGTAGCCGAATTTAACAATCCTGTGATGCTTTATTCGGTAGGGAAAGACTCAAGTGTTATGTTGCATCTTGCACAGAAGGCTTTTTATCCTGGAAAGATTCCATTCCCTTTGTTGCATGTGGATACTGGATACAAATTTAGAGAGATGTATGAATTTCGAGACACATTTACGAAGGAAATAGGTGCAAAGTTAATAGTGCATCGAAACGAAGAAGCAATATCAGATGGGGCACACCCGAGCAAGCTCGGCGTTGCGAAATGTTGTGGAGCTCTAAAGACTAAAGCTTTGCTTGATGCCCTTGATAAACATAGTTTTGATGCTGCCATAGGAGGCGCAAGAAGAGACGAAGAAAGGTCACGTGCAAAAGAAAGAATCTTCTCTTTTCGTGATTCTTTTGGTCAATGGAATCCAAAATCACAGAGACCAGAACTGTGGAATATATTTAATGCTTCAATAGACGAAGGTGAGTCCGTTAGAATTTTTCCACTATCTAGTTGGACGGAAGTTGATATATGGAACTATATAAAGGAAGAAGGAATTAAGATAGTCCCGCTTTATTTTTCAAAGAAAAGAAAAGTTGTTCAGAAAGGAGGCAACTTGATACTCGCAGAAAATCTTGATTCCGAAGGTGACGTCAAAGAAGTTCTCAGTCGATTCAGAACTTTAGGGTGTTCTCCTTGTACTGGGGCGATTGAATCTGATGCTAGTAATATAGATATGATAGTCAAAGAAGCTGCATCTGCTACTAGAAGCGAAAGAGAAAACAGAATTATTGATCATGGCACAAATACCATGGAAGACAAGAAGAAAGAAGGTTACTTCTGATGTCGGATGCAATAGATATTTTGAGATTCGCGACTGCCGGTAGCGTTGACGATGGCAAGTCTACCTTGATTGGTAGATTGTTGTTCGATTCAAAAGGAGTATTCGTTGATCAGCTTGAAGCTTTGGAAGGAACATCCTATTCTGATGAAAATAAAGGAATTGATTTTGCTTTACTGACGGATGGATTGAGAGCGGAAAGAGAACAGGGGATAACTATAGATGTTGCATATAGGTATTTTTCGACTCCAAAAAGAAAGTTCATTATTGCTGACACTCCTGGTCACGTTCAGTACACTCGAAATATGTTTACTGGGGCAAGTAATTCTGATTTGGCAATAATTTTAATTGATTCAAGAAAAGGTGTACTTCAGCAATCTAAAAGACATCTTTATATTAGTTGGCTTTTGGGAATACAGAATATAGTTGTAGCGATTAACAAAATGGACTTGGTAGACTACGACAAAAAAACTTTTAATTATATATCCAAAGATTTCTTGAGCATAACAAAGAATTTAAGTATCAAGGAAATCGACTTTGTCCCTATTTCTGCGCTTAAAGGAGATATGGTTGTAGAAAGAGGGGAAAATATGAAGTGGTATAGTGGCCCAACATTGATTGAAATTCTTGAATCAGTAAATCCAAGTTTGTTAGAGCGTGGGAACTCTATACGATTTCCGGTTCAACTAGTTAACAGAGTGGACAATCAAGACACTAAAGATTTTCGCGGTTATATGGGAACATCGTTGTCGGGGCCAATATCCGTTGGAGATTCTATTAAAATCTTACCAAGCAATAAAGTGGCTAAGATAAAAGGGCTGCTTTTATCATCTAAAAGTGTTGAAAAAATTAATTTTCAAGACTCTGCTACTGTAATTCTTGAAGATGAGATTGATATATCAAGAGGAGACATATTTACTTCAATAGAAAATCAACCTGAAGTTTCAAACACTATATCTGCTAAGATTTGTTGGATGGATGAGAAGAATCTTAATCCAAAGAAAAAATACTTACTAAAGCAATGCAGCAAGACATCTAAAGCCGTAATTAAGGAAATACTTTACAAAGTCGATATGGAGACTCTAAACCACGTCTCAGCGGAGTCTACTTTGGAGATGAACGATGTGGCCCAAGTAGAAATAATGCTTCAAAATCAGATTGCTTTTGATTCTTACAAGAAAAACAAACGTACAGGGTCGTTTATTTTGATAAACTCTGAATCGAATAATACGGTTGCGGCTGGCATTATTCTTTAATATTCTATAGTAGGTCCATGAAAGAATATAAAAATATAAGTTTTTATAGGTTTATAAATATAGAATCTAAGGATTTGATTAAAGAGAAATTTTCTACTCTTTGTAAACGCCTAAAGATTCTTGGAACTTTGATAATAGCTAACGAGGGCTTAAATGGTATGTTGGCTGGATCAAGTGAATCGATAGATAAAGTACTAAGTGAACTCTTTGATCTTGGTATTAAATCAGAAGATGTGAGAATTTCATTCTCCGAAATTAAACCTTTTAATCGTTTAAGGATTAAGCTAAAGGACGAAATTATAAGTTTAGGAAATGCCGACAAATCTAATCCAAATAAGATGGTAGGAAAATATGTTGAGCCTGAAGATTGGAACAAAGCAATGGAAGACAAAGATGTAATCCTTATAGATACTAGGAATCATTATGAAACATCTATAGGAACCTTTAATGGTGCATTAGTGCCAAATATTAATACATTTAAAGATTTTCCGGACTTTGTTCAAAGAATGGAAGATAAAAAAGATAAAAAAATTGCTATGTTTTGTACAGGAGGAGTTAGATGCGAAAAAGCTAGCTCCTACATGTTGCAAGTCGGATTTAAGGAAGTGCTTCACTTGAAAGGCGGTATCATAAAATATTTAGAAAATATTCCAGAGAAAAAATCAAAATGGGAAGGGGAATGCTTTGTGTTTGATAATCGAGTTGCTATCGAGCATGAATTGGATGTTGGTACTTATATAATATGCAATGGATGTGGAGAGCCCGTAAGTAAGGATGATGCCTCTTCGGACAAATTCAAAAAAGGAATACATTGCCCTTCATGCTTTGATAAATTGTCTGAAGACCAGATAAAGCGAGCAACTGAAAGACAAAAGCAAGTCGAGTTAGCGAAAAAAAGGGGGGAGGTTCATATTGGTGAATAAAATTATATTAATTGCCTTAGTTTTTTTGTCTATATCATGCGAATTTCGCAATGAAGTATATCAGGCCACAGGAGTATTTATTAATTCAAAAAATATTAAAATAGGTACGGTAGAGGTGATAGAGCAGGGAACAGGTTCCAATTTTAGAGTTCAACTTGAGACTTTGACTCCAGGTTTTTATGCTATGCATATACACGAAAAGGCTTTATGTGATACCCCTGATTTTACTAGTGCGGGTGGACATCATGGACTGAGAAGTGATGAAGCTTTCCCTGGAGACTTTAGGCCTATTCATGTAAAAAATGAAGTTAGCAAATATACTGGAAAATTAAAAAAGTTCAATCAAATCATTTTTCTTAGGGGTATATTTGTAGACCCCGAATCAGATTCTACAATTCTTGATAAAGATGGCTCGTCCATAATTGTCCATACAAGTTCCGATGGTGGAGCAAGGATAGCTTGTGCAAAGATAAAAAAGAAGAATTAAACCAACCTTCCTTCGTTGTTTAATCTATTAAGTTCATCAAACCCACCTATAAATTTATCGTCAATAATGATTAACGGGACAGTTCTCCAATTATATTTTGTTGAGATCTCCAATCTTAGTTCTGCACGTGACGTAAGATCAATTTCTTCGAAACGGAGATTGTTGATTTTTAATAGGTTTTTAGCAGCTATACAAAAAGGACACGATTTGGTTGTGTAAAGTTTAATTCTTGGCACTAGAAATTCTCCTGTATAACAAAGCAAGGGTGAGATAAAAAATCAGTGCGCCAAGAAAGTCCTGGATTAAGAATATTTCCATTTGTTTAAATCTATCTATCCCTAATCCTAAAATTAAAATAAAAGAATAAATTATAAATATGGAGATAGTCGCAATGATGCTGTTAGGTATCCTGCCAAGATTGGTTCTTTTGCATGTAATTATATATATGAACCCAAGGCTCACCGTAAATAGATAAAAAACAATTATCGAGAAGAATGTATTCTGAGGGAAAAAATAATTTGTTTTCGCAAAATAATATAGAATATTAACCGAATCAAATGGATAAAATGCGTAAGCGTAGAAGGAGTAAACTAGGAAAGCCCCAACAGCAACACAAACAAGAAAGTCTAAAGAGCATAAAACTCCATCAGTTAACCTTTTAAGCATTTAGTCTTAGATTAATTCAAAAAAAAAGAAAAAAAAGGCCGAAAACAAAATAATCAAGCCCGAGAACTATCTCAGAATCGATACCTACTAACGGTCCTTTTATTTCTCCATTGACACGCCACTACAAGAGTTAGAAACAATCCTAGTAGTCGGCACAGCATTTCGCCAATTAACAGAAGTAAATTAACGAAATCTTCTTAGTCAGCAAGTCCGTTTCTTCTTTTTGTTGGACCCTGTTCTGGACGACCAAAATCAAGGCCAACTTTCGCTGCCCAATTTTGTGTTCCAGCACAATGTCCTGCATAACCTCTAGAGTTTTGAGGGTTATGTGCGCTCTGACCTGCATCAATACTTACTCTTCTTGCCCAATTTCTCATTGGAGAATTCTGTTGATCTGGCATACTACACCTCCGTATAGATTAATTGTATCAAATGGCAATTTTAAATTCAATAAACATTATCTTAATCTTCTGATTCTTCAATTATTAGGCTACTTAAAGGAGTGGCAATACATAATAAAGCCATATTGTTATCGATATCCTCTTTTGTTAAGGTGTCCAAATCAGGCTCTTCAATATATCTGATTTTTCCTTCTATTATCTTTGCTATGCAAGTGGTACACATGCCCTGCATACAACTGCGAGGAAGCTCAAGTCCCTGGTTGTCCGAAGATACGACTATGGATTCACCTTCCTTTGTAGTGATAATTTTATTCGACTTAATGAACTTAATTTGATGAATCTTTGACATCGGTAACTACTCAATAAACTTTTATTATAATACTTGTTAGCTAAGGTATATAATAATTGAAATGCTACATTGTAGAAACAAAGAGCTTTTTATAGAGGATGTTAGTTGCCAAACTTTAGCTCGAGAGTACGGTACTCCTTGTTATGTGTATAGCAAGCAATACCTCATTGAACAGTTTAATGATTACAGAGATGCCTTTAAAGATTATCCGGAAACCACTATATGTTATTCGGTAAAAGCTAATTCTAATCTATCTATCCTGAAAATATTTAAGGATATAGGCTCAGGTTTTGATATTGTATCAGGAGGCGAGCTAGAAAGAATCACTGCTATTGGAGCGGATCCAAACAAAGTAGTTTTTTCTGGGGTAGCTAAATCGCCTGATGAAATACAAAAGGCCATTGAATTTGGCATCTTATTTTTTAATGTTGAGTCTTTTGATGAACTTGAAGTAATCAATCGGATTGCTGAAAGCACTCAAGATATAGCTAGGGTATCAATAAGGGTTAATCCAAATATAGACCCAAAGACTCACCCTTATATTTCCACTGGCCTAAAATCAAGC
>CAJXCX010000016.1:0-10875 GCA_913051685.1 uncultured Spirochaetales bacterium | reverse complement strand
TTATCAAATACCCCAAGTTATGGATCCAACAATCCAGAATCAATCAAAGTAATAGAGTACTCAGATTTCCAATGCCCTGCATGTAAAATCGCGACACATAATATTGTTTCAAAATTAAAAGAAATGTATAGCGAAAAAATTACCTTTTATTACAAACATTTTCCTCTAAGCTTTCACAAGTGGGCTGATGATGCTGCCTATTATACGACTTGTATTAATGATAGATTTGGTAGTGAAAAATTCTGGGTAGCACATGACTTAATCTTTAGCTCGCAAGATAAGATTGAGGAACAATCTTTCAAAGAAGATATTGCACAATTTTTTAATGACGCCAATCTCGATTTTTCATATGAAGAATGTCTTGATTCATACAAGGATGATGAATATGTTGCTATCGTCAAAGCTGATCTAGATGAGGCTAGAACTCTTGGTATTAATTCAACACCAACGTTTATCGTGAATGGTTATATGGTATCGGGTGGTGATGGGAATACTTTTTTAAAGATTGTCAAAGCAATTGAACAATCTTCCGAGTAGTTATTTTTTCGAAATGGAATTCTTAGAAAAGATTAATCAAGCGGTACTTGATAATAAAAAAGAAATAGATTCTTGGATTGAGTGGAAAAAATCACAAACAAGAATACCCTTTTATACATCCGTTGATTTGCGAGTTTCCAAGAATAAGATTGCAGCCGTTGATACTAATATCTTCCCGGCCGGATTTAATAATTTATCTGAAAGATTCTTATCTAATGCGGTTGCCTTGACTAAGGACTATAAAAAAGTAGTTCATAAGTCAAAAATAAAAAAAGTATTAATTATTCCTGAGCTCCATACTAGAAATCCTTTTTATTGGGACAACATACTTTCGATTCTTAATATTTTGAGAAACGCGGGTCTCGAAGCCAGAGTTGGAGCAATCTCCGAGAAGAAATCAATTATGAATTTCAAATCATCATCGAGGATGCAGGTTCCCGCGGAGCCAGTAGTCAGAAAAGACAACAGGGTACTTCTTTCGGATTTTAATCCAGATATCATTCTAATTAATAATGATTTTTCCGATTCGTCACCACCGATTTTATCTAATCTGGAACAGATAGTTACTCCACCTCCGGAGGTAGGGTGGCACTCGAGAAAGAAAAACATACATTTTGAATTTTATAATAAGCTAGTTAGTGAATTTAGTGAACTTATCAACATTAATCCTTTTCATTTTTCTTTACAGACTCAACTTGCTGAAGATATAAATTTCGAAATAACTGAAGATAGAGAAAGGTTGGCTAACTTATCTAAGGAAATGTTGTATGAATTATCGGTTTATCACAAGGTGGAACATCCGATTTTATTTATTAAAAGCAACACCGGAACTTATGGAATGTCGGTAATGCAAATTGAGAAGGGCGAAGACATAATAGGTTTGAACAGAGATGGAAGAAAAAAAATGAAAGTCTCAAAAGGTGGCAACCTGTTAAAAGAAGTTGTTATCCAAGAAGGAGTAGAGACAATTTATTCAAACAAAGAGCCCGTATATTACTTGATTAATGGGGAATTAGTCGGAGGCTTTTATCGTACTAATGACCTACGAAGTTCGGTAGAAAATTTAAATACAAAGGGTATGTATTTTCAATGTTTGTGCCTTGATAAAAACGGTAGTGATTGCCAAAATTTTCTCAATCCCGCATTGGAGATTATTTCAAAAATTGGTTCATTAGCAACTGGGTATGAAATAGATTATCTATTGAAAAAAAATTAAACCTCTGAGGATTCTTCGCTAAGTGCTTTGTTATAGGCTATCAACGCATCTCTTCGTGATAGGATTCCTATAATTTTTTTTGATCCGGGCTGGGAGACTACCGGCAATATATCCCCTTTGTCCCAATGCTTAAGTACTTCCAGCATGGATTCTTCTGGAGTTACGGTGTTTACATTTGTTGAGGCTAAATCTTTCATAACAACGACATCTCTTAAGGAATCTTCAAGTACCCATCCTCTATAATCTTGAACGGATATTATTCCTGATAAATTGTCATTTTCGTCAATTAAAGGAAAAGTGGTCAGTTGAGTTGTTGGAAGAAACTCAATAAACTTACCAAGAGACATTTTTTCCGGGATTGTAACGACATTTCTTTTCATAATCTCGCTCACCTTCATATTGCTTAATATGTGGGATTCTTCATTTTGTACTAGCTCGATATTATCTTTTCTTAAATAGCATGCCTCAAAAGATCTTCCTATCATTAATCTATAAATAGATGTCCCAATGACAGAACTTATCATGATGGGTAAAACGGCCTCATACGTCTGTGTTATCTCAAAAATAAAGAATATTGATGTTAGAGGCGCCTGAGTCATTGCTGCGAGAAATGTCCCCATTCCTACGATTGCATAGGAAGTTGTTAAATTTCCTTCATACGCAGAAGCAAAAGAAAAAATATTTTCTACTCCAAACCCGAATAAATACCCACACAAAGCACCTATAAATATTGATGGCGCAAATATTCCCCCAGGCCATCCACTGCTTAAGGTTATCGATGTCGCGATTGGTTTTATTAGAAGTATTCCAATGGCAATCCACAAAGTATATTCATGCGAAAGAGCTTTTTTTATTGCCTCGTGGCCGCTGCCTAAGACATCCATTCCTAAGCCCGAAGGTGCAAAAGCAATAAGCCCTAAAATAACCCCGCCAATTAAAGGTCTTATTCTTTGCTCAGGAAAGAGATTCTCAAATATTTTCTCTATATTGAAATGTAATTTGGTAAAGAAAGCTGAGGCAAAACCTATCACTATCCCCATCAAAGCGTAGATGAAGAGTTCTTTATAGCTAATTAACGAAAAGACAACATTATAAAATACACTGTCCTCGGAGCTATAAAATGCCGACACTACAGTTGCGGTTGCTGCCGAAATAACGACGGGCAAGAAGCTTCTAATTTTTATGTTCCTCAGAAGCGTTACCTCTTCAACAAAAAGAACCCCGGTTATTGGAGCATGAAATGTTGCTGCTATTGCACCGGCAATACCACACGCAATAAATATTTTTAAATCACCCTTTTTTATCCTTATTTTCTGTCCCACGATACTACCGATTGATCCACCTAGTTGTGCCATAGGACCTTCTTGTCCAACAGAACCCCCAAAGCCCAAAGATATTATCTGAGAAAAAGTTTTAACTATTGTCTCTTTAACGGTTATTATTCCGCTACCTTGAGAAATATTATGGATAAATCTATGAAATTTATATCCTAAAATATCATCTTTCTTACCAACATATGTCAGAAAAAATAAAATAAGCCCACCAATAATTGTTCCGAAAATAACCAGATTCTTCTCTGCAAGCGGAGAAAGAAATAATGAAGAAATTGTATTGTATAAGAAATGAAAAATCAGATTTGAGAAGCCTGCACAAATCCCAACGATAAAACCGATTAATATGAAATAGGTATATTGATTAGTCCATAAATTATATATGGAACGACGTATTCTTCCTCTTGGCATTTATATCTCTTTAAAGTCTTTCTCCAGTAAACTTTAAATGATTTTCTAGATAAAAAATAGTCAATATCCAAGTTTGACTACAAGTTTGTTTCATGAGAGAATTTAGTCGTTCCAGGTTCTAGGTATGTCATTAGAAAATCCAGATTATTATTCAATTGGAAGTTTTTTTCTAACATTGGCTATTATTTTTATAGCCGGAAAGAAGATTAGCTCTTTATTCGTAAGGTTTAAGCAGCCAGAAGTTCTAGGTGAACTAATTGCCGGTGTAATATTAGGTTCCTTAGGTCTTATTCCTCTCTATGGAGAAATGGGATACGATATCTTTTACCTTTTATCCGAAGTAGGTGTAGCGATTCTACTTTTTGAAATTGGCCTAGAGACGGACCTCAAAGAGCTACTTAGTGTTGGATTGCCATCGTTGATTGTTGCTATTATCGGTGTCGTCGCCCCTTTCTTTCTAGGGTTTTATTGTATTTTGTTTTTAAACGATTTAAATTTCCTCAATTTTTCATCTGAATCCAGCTTGTTCTTCGTTGCTTTAACGATTGGCGCTACTTTGACAGCCACTAGCGTGGGTATTACCGCGAGGGTCTTATCGGAGCTGAACAAGCTTAAGACAGTTGAATCAAGAGTTATTCTTGGTGCTGCTGTTATAGATGATGTTATTGGACTTATCATTCTTGCCGTGGTTAGTGGCATGATAGCCACAACAGGATCCGGAGAAGGAGTTTCCTCTTTTGCAATTGCGGATATAGGAATAATAACAGCAAAGGCCGTAGGCTTTTTGATTTTAGCTATAGTAATTGGTGGTTTGTTTACATCAAAACTTTTTATGTTCGTGCATAGCTTAAAAGCAAGAGGCAGTTTGCTTCTTGGAGCACTTGCTTATACGTTTATCTTTGCCTATTTAGGCCAACTTGCCGGGCTAGCGCCAATTATAGGAGCCTTTGCCGCTGGATTGTTGTTGGCCAAGACAAATCAAAAAACTTTAATAGAGGATAGATTAAAACCAGTGGCTGATGTCTTTATCCCCATATTCTTTATAATGGTAGGAGCTGCTGTTGATATTTCTGTTTTCAACCCCTTTGTAAAGGAAAACATTGCTGTTATACTCTTAGCTTTAGTTTTATTTGTAGTTGCGGTAATTGGCAAATTAGTTAGCGGTTTGGGGGCTTTTTCGTTAAAAGCGAACAAATTAGTGATTGGAATTGGAATGATACCGAGAGGTGAGGTTGGACTCATATTCGCTTCCATGGGACTTGTTTCTGGCGTGTTGCACAAAAGTGAATATTCAGCATTAATGGTTATGGTTATGCTAACAACTTTTGTTGCTCCGCCCCTTCTTTATCGGTTTTTTAGAGATTGATTTATGAGATTTTTTCCTCTTTTTTTATTCTTATTTAGTCTTAAAGCCTTCTCTGCTGATAGCTCTAATGTGTTGCAAGTTGATGGTACGTTCTTTATTCAGCTTTCACTTTTTATCTTTATAATCCTATTTCTTAATAAATTTTTGTTTCAACCATTACTTAATTTGAAAGAAGATAGGGATATAGAAACTTCTGTAAGAATAGAAAGGGCCCAAAGCATGAGAGAACAGTCCGAAGACTTAGATTCTGAATACAAAAAAAGGTTATTAGAATTTAAATTAGAAGTTGAGCAATCTTCAAATGAACAAATCAATGAGGCAAGAAGGCAAGCTGATATGATTATCAAAGAAGCTAAGGATCAGTCAATCCATACCATTAATGAAGCCAGAAAGAATTTGAATTCTGAATTGATAAGCTCGGTAAAAAACATGAGCATAAACGAGATTAGGGCAAGTAATGATGATATTTCATTGCGTATAAAAGAAATATCAAATCTTATAAGAAGTAAAGTTAATTAAAATGGCAGAAGAACTAAATATAGTTGGACAACTCATATTCGCTTCTAAGCACTTGTTTAATTTAATTATATTCATCGGGGTTCTTTATTATTTTCTGAAGAAACCAATATCTGATTTTTTCTCTTCACGAAGTTTAAAAATTCGAAATGAGATAGATGAAGCTAGCCGGATTATTGAAAGTGCCCAAAAATCATATGATAAAAATTTAGAAAAAATGAATGTTATCGACTCAGAGCTGGATAATCTAAGACACTCAATTGATTTAATTACTAACAAGAAGGTCTCTGAGATTACAGGTAATGCAAATTCTGTAGCCAGCAAAATAAGAAATGATACGATTGAAATTATCGAATTGGAGTCAATTAAACTTAAAAATGATATTCAAGCTGAGGTGCTCAAAAAAGCTATTGAGCTTGCTCAGCATGAAATGAGGACCGATATCGACGACTATAAAGATACCAAACTCATATCGAAATTTTTTGAGGAGGTTAAACAAAATGCCGTCAGCAACGGTTAACGATTTCTTTCAAGCACTTACGGTTGAATCTCTTTCAAAAGACGAGCTTGAACAGGTTTATAGGGGTCTTTCAAATTTTGTTGATGTATTCAATTCTAATAATATGATAAAATCCTGCCTAATTAATAATATTTATCCTTCGTCTGTAAAGGCTGATTTGATTTCTAATATTGTTCTGGATTGCAAACATACTAGGAAATTTCTAGAGATACTAATTGAATTTAATCTTTTAGAATCATTTATCGATTCAAGGGAATTCTTTTTAAAAAAATTAAGAAAAGTTTTAGGAAAGATTAGAATTGAAGTTACAACCATAAATACTAAACAAACAGAAAAACTAAATCTTATTAGAGACAGTTTAAAAAGCATCTGGGGTGAGAACCTCGAGCTAAGTTTCAACGAAGATCCCGGGATTATTGGAGGTTTGGTTCTGCAAGTAGAAGATAAATTTTTTGATGGTTCGTTAAATGGGAAAATTAGTAAATTTAAAAATTTAAACCTTAAGGGAGAATTTTAATGTCCGAAATTAATATACAAAATATCAGTGAGCAGTTAAGACAAAAAATTCAAGGTCTTGAAGCAGGCTTTAAGTCTGCTGAGGTCGGGACTGTTACTTCCGTAGGTGATGGTATTGCAAAAATTTACGGTCTTGATAAAGCTATGGCGGGAGAACTCATTATATTCGACAGTGGAGTCTCTGGACTTGTATTAAACCTCGAGGAGGACAGTGTTGGTGCGGCGATTTTCGGTGCGGATAACCTAGTTTTGGAAGGAGATAAAGCAAAGAGGACAGGCGAGGTTGCCAAGGTGGGAGTAGGCGATACGGCTCTGGGAAGAGTGGTGGATGGTCTTGGTAGTCCAATAGACGGAAAAGGTGCAATTCAAACCCAAGAATACAAATCAGTTGAGATTAAAGCTCCTGGTGTCATTGTTAGAGAGTCCGTTTACGAACCATTACAGACAGGCATTAAAGCAATTGACTCTATGATACCAATAGGGCGAGGTCAAAGAGAATTAATATTGGGCGATAGACAAACTGGAAAAACCGCAATTGCAGTTGATACAATAATTAACCAAAAAAATACCGATGTGCATTGTATATATGTTGCAATTGGTCAAAAACAATCCACAGTTGCTCAAGTTGTGGAAACATTGAAGGAGAATGGTGCATTTGAATACACTACGGTTGTAGCAGCAAATGCTAGCGACCCTGCACCTTATCAGTTTCTCGCACCTTTTACGGGATGTGCTATAGGTGAATTCTTCAGAGATAACGGAAAGCACGCTCTAGTGATTTATGATGATTTAACCAAACATGCTTATGCATATAGGCAATTATCCCTACTTTTGAGACGACCTCCGGGAAGAGAGGCTTATCCAGGAGATGTTTTCTACTTGCATTCCAGACTTCTTGAAAGAGCTGCCAAAATGAATAGGGAACAAGGAGGAGGTTCGTTAACGGCTCTACCTATAATAGAGACTCAGGCAGGAGATGTTTCGGCATATATTCCAACCAATGTAATCTCAATCACTGATGGGCAAATTTATCTTGAAACGGATTTGTTCTATTCTGGTGTTAGACCAGCAATTAATGTTGGACTCTCAGTATCACGTGTAGGAGGTTCAGCACAAGTTAAAAGTATGAAAAAAGTTGCGGGGACTTTAAGGCTCGATCTTGCTCAATATAGAGAAGTTGAGGCCTTTTCTCAATTTGCATCTGATCTTGATGATGCGACTAAATCTCAACTGGAACGAGGATCTAGACTCGTTGAAGCTTTAAAACAAGGACAATATGTTCCATTGCCAGTAGAAAAACAGGTCTTGTTAATATTTGCTGTCACCAATGGTTTTACCGATGATGTTGAAGATACCAAGATAGGCGATTTTGAACAGAAGCTTTATGATTATTTTGATACTAATCACAGTGATATACTAGATAAACTTCAATCCGAATTCTCTGACGAACTTGTCACGTCTTTAAAAGCGAGTTTGGAAAAATTTAAAGGGACATATTCTTCTTAACATGCCTAGTTTAAAAGAGATAAGAACAAAAATAGCAAGCGTGAAAAGCACGAAGAGAATTATGCAAGCTATGAAAATGATTGCTACTGTTAAATATGCGAAGACTCAAATCATGTTGAATTCATTCAGACCTTATTTTGAGGCGTACAAATCAATCGTAACTGTCGTATCAAACTCTTCTAAGGGCTCTAGCAATAAGTTTCTTAACGCCGTTACGGAAGAGAAGAGGTCTTTACTAGTTGTAATATCATCTGATAGAGGTTTGTGTGGATCCTATAACTCAAGTCTCTTCAGGTCGATTGAGAAATACGAGTTTCCACAACAGATTATAGAGAAACTCTTTGTAGGAAGAAAAGGTCAAGATTATTTTAAAGAAAATAGTTTTGGAAACGAGATTCTCTCCGTGGATGAAAAGAATTACAAAAGTGTTTCGGCGTCCATTTCAGACAAAATCTTGTTGCCCTTTCTGAATGGCGAGATTGACCAAATATATGTTGCTTACAATAAATTTGCAAGTGCCATATCTCAACTACCTACGATAACCAAAATCTTGCCAATAGAATTTGAGGACTCTGAAGATACAGAACAAAATCCAGACATTTTAGTTGAACCTAATATCGACCTGTTTATAGAGACAGTTTTTCCTAAATTTTTCAATCTTACACTATCAAGTTTCCTCCTAGAGGCTATTACAAGCGAACATGCGGCCAGAACTGCGGCCATGGATAATGCAACAAGAAATGCTGATGACATTATAAAAGATACTACAATGTTATTTAACAAAACAAGACAGGCATCCATCACAAAAGAACTAATGGATATTGTGAATGGTGCTGAAGCTATGAGATAAAGGAGATTTAAATCATGAGCAATGATAATTTTGGACACGTAATTCAAGTTTTGGGACCGGTTATCGATGTAGAGTTTTCTGGAGATGCGCTACCACCGATAAATAATGCATTAAAATTATCTAATTCTCTAATTAATGACAAAGAATGGAATTTGGTAATCGAAGTTGCGCAGCAAATTGGAAGCAAGAGAGTAAGATGTATTGCAATGGATACAACGGATGGAGTCCAACGAGGAGAGAAAGTTCTTGATACCGGAAAACCTATTAGCATCCCTGTTGGTAAATCGGCACTTGGAAGAATGATGAATGTTATTGGCGAGTCTATCGACGGAGGAGGTCCTATTGAAGCGGATATGCTTAGTCCGATACACAAACCTGCTCCTTCATTTCAGGAGCAGAGTACAAAAACAGAAGTTTTTGAAACCGGAATTAAAGTTATAGATCTTTTAGCCCCTTTTCTAAAGGGAGGAAAAATTGGCTTGTTTGGTGGCGCGGGAGTTGGAAAAACGGTCCTCCTTATGGAGCTTATAAATAATGTTGCTAAGGAATATGGTGGATATTCGTTTTTTGCTGGAGTTGGAGAGCGAACCAGAGAAGGGAATGATCTCTATATGGAGATGAAAGAATCTGGAGTTTTAGGAAACACGGGTCTTGTTTTTGGTCAAATGAATGAACCTCCAGGAGCTCGCGCTAGGGTTGCATTGACTGGTCTTACTTTAGCTGAACATTTTAGAGACGAAGAAGGACAAGATGTATTGCTATTTGTTGATAATATATTTAGATTTACACAAGCTGGCTCTGAAGTTTCGGCATTACTTGGGAGGATACCCTCAGCTGTTGGTTACCAACCGACACTTGCAACTGATTTAGGAGCACTGCAAGAAAGAATTACATCCACAGTTAAGGGTTCTATTACATCGGTTCAGGCGATTTATGTTCCAGCCGACGATTTGACTGACCCAGCTCCAGCTACGACTTTCGCCCATTTAGATGGAACAATTGTTTTGTCACGACAGTTGGCTGAACTTGGTATTTACCCTGCTGTTGACCCACTAGATTCGACATCTAGAATGCTTGACCCAAGAATAGTGGGGGATGAGCATTATAGAGTTGCGAGAGAAGTTCAGCGAATATTGCAACGATACAAGCAATTACAAGAAATTATAGCAATTCTTGGTATGGATGAATTATCTGAGGAAGATAAGATAGATGTCTCAAGAGCGAGAAAAATTCAAAGATTTTTATCCCAACCTTTTTTTGTTGCCGCACAATTTACTGGATTAGAAGGCAAATATGTATCCATTCAAGATACGGTTAAGTCTTTTGATGAGATTTTAAGTGGGGAGCTTGATGATTTACCTGAACAAGCTTTTTATTTAGTTGGAAGTATAGATGAGGCTAAAGACAAAGCGGGAAAATTAGACTAGATATGGATAATTCTTTTAATCTAACAATATATACACCGGAAGAAGTTCTCTTTGATGAAAAGGCGAATTATTTTTCTGCTACTAATTCAACTGGAGAATTTGGTATTTTACCGGGACACACGCTTTTCTCGTCTGATATTGTAAGCGGAAATATTAGGGTTAAGTCTGAGAATGGAACAGAAAAAAAAATCAGTCATGGCCCCGGTGTTATTAGCATGAAATCGAATCAGCTTATTGTTGCCTTAGAGTCCGGGACACTTATTGAATAATTATTCGTAATAGTAATCTAAGCCAAGATGGTCGATGGTGTCTTCACCAGCTAGATATCTCAGGGTATTCTTTAATTTCATAGATTGAATAAATATGTCGTGTTCTGGATAAAGCGACTCATCATGCATAGGACTTTTAAAATAAAAAGCCATCCATTCTTGTATCCCTTTCATCCCAGCTCTTTGAGCAAGATCCATAAATATAATTAAATCAAGAACTATAGGAGCTGCTAGTATACTATCTCTGCACAAGAAATTAACTTTTATTTGCATTGGATATCCAAGCCAACCAAATATATCTATATTGTCCCAAGCCTCCTTCTGGTCTCCTCTTGGAGGGTAGTAATTTATACGAACTTTGTGATAGAAATCGCCATACAAGTTTGGGTGCAATTCAGGTTGAAAGATGT
>CAJXCX010000015.1:0-11227 GCA_913051685.1 uncultured Spirochaetales bacterium | reverse complement strand
TGTTTTGGCGGCAACGAACAAAATCCATTCAATTGATAAATCTTTGTTGAGATCAGGTAGGTTTGATTTGCTTTTAGAAACAACCAATCCAGATACACAAGAACTGAAAGAAATTTTAGAAATAAAAAAAGAATCAAAAAATATTAAATTTAATTTTGATTCTTCTCTAGATGATTTGATTAAAGATTTTAATGGAGCCGATATTGATACAATGCTTAATTTAGCGGTTCAATTTAGTGAGGATGTGACTTTAGATTATAATCATGTGGAGAGAGCTATTGATGAAATTAGAAAAAGAAAAGAAATTTAATTTTTTCTTTATTTTCGTATTATTTTTAATTTTGTTTCCACTGCAATATGTTTATCCTGGGAGCTCTGACGTTGATGACGAGGATAGTCGAAACCTTCGTATTGATTACACTAAAGCCGAAATAGATTACCTAGTGAGATTAAATGCAGATTTAAACTATGATGAACAAATTAATCTTTATTCCGAATACTTTTTAGGAGTCCCCTACAAGAGCCATACTCTGGTTGGAGATAAGAACACTGCAGAAAAGTTAGTTGTTAACTTAGGGGCTATGGATTGTTTTACCTACTTGGACTATGTCCATTCTTTGATTGGATCAAAAGATTATGACGATTTTATTGATAAGCTCAAATTTACTAGATATAAAGGGGGAGTTGTTAGCTTTGAAACAAGAAACCATTTTTTTTACGACTGGAGTTTGAACGTCCCTCTAGTTGATGATGTTACAAAGGAACTGTTTCCAAAAAGAGTTACAATCGCTCTAAAGAAGCTTAATAAAAAAAGTGATGATTCATTATTCCTTGAAGGCATACCGGTACGAGAAGTTGAAATTTCATATGTAAAGCCAAAATTTCTCATCAACCATTATTTAGACAAGCTTACTCATCATGATTACATTGGTATATATTCTGAACGAGAGGGACTTGATGTATCACACGTTGGAATCCTTATCAAGAAAAACGGTAAACTTTATTTTCGACATGCATCTAACAAGCCTGGTATTGATTCTGTAGTTGATGTAGATTTTGCGGAATACATAAAAGATAAGCCAGGTATAATTGTTTATAGATATCAGGGGTATTGAATGTCAGATTTATCAAAAAGTAAAAAGATTGGTGAAAACGTATCGGACTCAAGACAATTAACCGCATTGATTAAAGAGCTCAATAATGCTATACGTGGTCTGAAGCCCGTAGATGAGTATCTAACACGATTCTCAAGAGCTAAAGGAATCTTAGGAAAAGAATCTGTTGAACTTGGGGAAATAGTGGATCAAAAAAAAATTAATCTCCATAATTCGCTTCTTGATATTGGCAAGTTCGTGCAATCTGCACTTGATAGCATACCTATCGATGAAGACGAGTTAGATGTGGCGGTAGAACAACTTATAAAATTTACTCACGACAAAGAACATGCCATAGAATATGCCGAAAAAGAATTAAGGGGCCAAACTAAAGATTCATATTGGTTTACGTATTGGACTGGCCTATTGGAGCGTCTAAATAAGACGACCTAAAGCTTTGGTGTTAGTTCATTGCTTAAAATACCGAGATTCATTTTAGTTATTAAACTGAAGTTTAATTTTTTGTCAATAATTGATTTATAATTAAATGGAAATTTATAATTAATGTTGCTGTTATGAATAAGAACAATTCTTTATTTTCTTTGCTCGTGAACCACAAAAAAAATATCTTTTTTGGAATCATAGGTCTTACCATGGTTGATGGAATAATGCTCATAATACCCTTGATAATTGGTGATGTAATAATGGAGCTTTCAGCTGTTAAATCTTTACAGAGTTCTACGAATGTAATTAACAAATCAGCTTTGTATTTATTGATATGTGGAACAATAATGGCCTTCTTTAGATTCGTATGGAGATATTTTCTAATGGGGACCGCAAGGAGAATCGAGAAAGATTTAAGAGATAGATATTTTTTTAGACTTCAAAGACTTCCTATGAGGTTCTTTAATACTCACAACGCGGGCGACCTAATGGCGCGAGGGGTCAATGATATAGAAACTATAAAGATGGCATGTGGCTTTGGTGTGGTTTTAGTATACGATGGCGTCTTATTGTTAGGATTTATATTCATATCTATGTTTTTAATCTCACCGGAATTCACAATATATACATCTGTCCCTTTTATATTAATGGCTGTTTTGATAACTAAATATGGAGGTGCTATACAAAATCTTTTTCTCAATGTTCAAGAGGCTTTCTCTACGCTTACTGAAGAAGCAAGAAGAATTATATTCTCAATCAAAGCTATCAAGGCATTAAACGATCAAGAAAATCAGATTGATAAATTTTCTGTAAAAAGCAAGTCTTACGAATTTGAGAATATGCAATTAATCAAGATATGGGCTGGATATCAACCTCTAATAACTTTTTTTACTGGTATATCCATATTGATATTGATTTTTATGGGGAGCAATATGGTTTATGACAATAAAATCACGATAGGGGATTTTTCTTCACTAATGGTCTATCTCACTATGCTTAGTTGGCCAGTTATTGCAATGGGTATGGCTGTAGATTATATAAGACGTGGCAATGCATCCATTTCAAGAGTTAAAGAGATAATTAACGAAGTAGAAGATGATGACGAGTTAACCTTGGAGGATTTAAGTCGAATTCAAAAAATAGAATTTAAAAATACAAATTTTTCGTATGATTCTTCAACAAACCTAAGGAATCTTTCTTTTGTTGTTACAAGAGGATCTAGTCTGGGCATAACTGGAAAAACAGGTTCTGGAAAATCTACTTTGTTAAACTTAATCCTAAAGTTCGATAAAGCCGAAAACATATATATAAACGATATAAATGTTAACAAAATTAAAAAATCATCAATAAGATCAAAAATATTATGTGTACCTCAAGAGCCTACAATTTTTTCAGGAACCGTAAGAGAAAATGTGAGTTTTTTTGATAAGAACGTTAAAGATAAAGAAGTAATGAAATGCTTGTTAACCTCAAATTTTATTGATGACCTAAGAAATCTACCGAACGGCTTAGATTCTCTTGTGGGCGAAAGAGGATTAAGTCTTTCAGGTGGTCAGCGCCAACGACTATGTCTAGCAAGAGCTCTTTATCAAAATCCTGACGTATTAATACTAGATGACAATCTGGCGTCTTTGGACGTTGATACGGAACTGTCAATTCTTAAGAATCTAAAAAAGTATTTTTCAGATAAAATCCTTATTAGTGTATCCTCGAGAATCTCATCCATTTATTCCTTTGATAATATTTTGGTTCTTGATAATGGAAAAATAGTACAGCATGGTAGCTCAGATTATTTGGAAACGACCGACGGTCTCTTTAAAGACTTAATTAAAATCCAACGAATATTACCGAGTGAGAGTTGATATATGTCCGATGATACAAATATATTGAGATGGCTGTTGTCTTTTTGTAAACCATTTAAAAATTGGCTATTACTAGCTTTTGTTTCGATGATTATTGTTGCCTGTTTTGAGGTTGCAATTCCCTACAAGATAAAAGAGATTGTCGATGGTCTAATTTCGGAAAATGTTAGCAAAGATATGATATTCTCAATCTCGATTTATGTTTTGCTATTCATTGTTGGTATTTTAATATTCAGTACATTCTTTAGTTACATTTTAAATATAACTGGTCAAAAAATTATGAACGAAATACGGATGAGCACGTTTAATCATATTGTCTCTTTGCCTCAATCCTTTTTTGATCAGCAAAACGTAGGAAGGGTTACGACTAGAATTACAAATGATGTAAATGTACTTAACGAGTTCTACACAAATGTCCTAGTACAATTTCTCAAAGAAATATTGGTCTTTGTTGGAGTATTGGTAGTTATGTTCAACTTCAATTCTTACCTTACTCTGATAATGATTGGTGTTAACGTTTTTATCATAATATTTGCCTTGTTGTACAAACGAAGACTACGGAGAGTCTATGCGAAATTAAGATTAACCATCGCCCAGCTGAATTCTTTTATCAATGAGTCAATTCGAGCGATATCTTTATTAAAGATTTACAACAAAGAGGATTTGAATTACTCCAGGTTCGAAGAATACAGTGGTAACAATTATGATGCAAATATGGAGCAGATGTATACGTTCGCTATTTTTAGACCTTTGATAGAGTTTATGTATGTATTTTCTGTTGCATTAGTAGTTTGGATTGGAGGTGAATTAGTAATATCCGCATCTCTGTCCATAGGCGCATTATTGGTAATTATTTTTTATATCAGGATGATATTTAGGCCAATCTTAGAACTCGCAGACAAATACAATATTCTTCAATCTGCCTTAGCTGCTAGTGAGAATATATTTGCAATAATCAATACTGCTTCTGAGCCAAATGGAGAAAAAATTTTTAATGGAAATTTTGAAACAATTAAGTTTGATAACGTATCGTTTCGTTACGATGATAAGACGTGGGTACTTAAGGACTTTAATCTGGAGATTAAAAAAGGACAATCACTAGTTCTACTTGGACCAACGGGATCAGGAAAAACAACTATTGTGAATTTGATTCTTGGATTTTATATGCCCCAAAAGGGCGCTATCTACATAGACGATGAACCTTTATCGTCTTTTAATCTAAAGAGCATACGAGAAAATTTTTCCGTAATTATGCAAGATACACCTTTGTTTGACAATGTTCCTCACGAAGGGACCTATCATGACATTAAAGAGATTCAATCTCGAGGAGAAAAACAAATTGACAATATAAAGACAATAATGAGCAAATCATTTCATGTTGTAATCCTGGATGAAGCAACCTCGAATCTCGATTTAGATTTAGAAAAACATGTGAAAGAATATCTAGATGGCATAGAAGGCAAAACATCAATTCTAATAGCACACAGGTTGAATTTAATTAAGGATTCTAATGAAATTATAGTTCTGAAAAATGGAAAAATAATAGAAAAAGGAGTCCACAAGGAACTTAGTAAGAAGGAGGGAGAATATAGTAAGATTTTTCAGCTCAACCGTAAGTTCTACGAAGAGTAGCTTTCTTGTTTTAAATATTCGTTGTATAATGGATTCTTTGAATCGGGGTGTAGCGCAGCTGGTAGCGCACCTGTTTTGGGAACAGGGGGTCGGAGGTTCGAGCCCTCTCACCCCGATTAAAAACATTAAATTAATAGAAAATTAATGTTTCTGTTAATTTAAACCCAATTGAATATTAGCAAACAAACTATTTCTAGTTTTTCTTTCCATGCTTTTCTGATGAGCTTTCAGAGCATATGAGTGTCTAAACATTGAAAGCTTTTCTTTAACAGACAAGGGTGCTTTTGCTTTTTGCTTTTGTATCTGGGCATTTTTAACATTAACCACCCAGTTATTTCTTAAGCCAGTCTTGAGCATATCCAAATACCTCCTTCGAAAAAGATATTCGAACTTTTAACGCATGTTCAATGCGAGTCTTTTAACCCATGACTTATGGAGGCTTTTTACTCATGTCCTATGAGGGTCTTTTTGGCCATGACCTATGGGTTAGTTTTATTATATCCAATATATATTTGAATTTCACTTATAAATCATGGAAGATAAACTGATTAAAGATGCGCCAGTAGCTCAGCTGGATAGAGCAACGGACTTCTAATCCGTAGGTCGGGGGTTCGAATCCCTCTTGGCGCGCATTATGGTGGATGTAGCTCAGGGGTAGAGCATCGGTTTGTGGTTCCGAGGGTCGCGGGTTCAAATCCCGTCTTCCACCCTTATTTTTCGATTTTATGTTGTATAAAGAGAGTTTAAATTTATGTAATCGTGACCGATATCGTTGGTTAACATGAAAGCGGAGTGTCTTCCGATATTCAAATCAATAGTGATTTTGACTTCCTTTTTTTTCATTAATTTTTTTGCCAAAGTTATGTTTTGACTAGACTGACCATTTCTCACGATTTTAATCTTTTCAATGTAGATATCTATTTTGTCTTGCTTTATGGAGTTTATTCCTGTTGCCCCTACTGATGCGATTATTCTTCCCCAGTTTGGATCCGAACCATATAGTGCGGTCTTAAATAACAAAGAATTCGCAACGTTTCTTGCAATTGCGTCCGCGCTACTTTTCGATTTTGCTCCTTTCACGATAATCTCACACACTTTAGTTGCACCTTCACCGTCTTTAATAATCGATTTTGCTAGTTCGTAAAATATATTTTGAACCTCTCTCTTTACTTTATTTAGATATTGACTTTTATTGTTTATCGATTTATTCCCGGCCATTCCATTCGCGAGAGCTATTACAGTATCATTTGTGGACATATCTCCATCAACACTAATGCAATTAAATGATGTAGCCACTGCATTATTTATTAAGCTTTTAAATGTACTCTTGTTAAATTTTAAATCTGTTACAAAAAAGCATAGCATTGTCGCCATGTCCGGATGTATCATTCCTGCACCTTTAGCAATACCTAGCAAGTTTCCAGAAGAATTTCCAAGCTTGATTTTAGTATGTTGAAATTTGATAAATCTATCTGTGGTCTGAATAGATTCCGCAAATTTCCTATAGGAATTTTTACTTAAGGAACCTAGAAGCTTGTCCATGTTCTCGTTTATTTTCTTATAATCTAATTGAACCCCTATGATACCAGTTGAGGATGGAAAAAAATTGTCAACATGCAAATTAGTTTTTTTTGCAAGTTCTTCCAATATTTTTTTGGTTGCCACAATTCCTTTTGTACCAGTGCAGGAATTAGCATTGCCGCTATTAACGATAACTCCGTGGATTTTATCTGCTTTGGCTATTTTTTTACCTATTTCAAGAGGAGCCGCTATTACTTTATTTGTGGTAAATACCGCATGAGATAAACATTCTTTTTCGGAAAGAATCAAACCTAAATCCTTCTTGTTGGATTTTTTAAGTCCACAACTAATACCAGAGAATTTAAAACCTTCTACGTTAATCATTGCTAGTCTAAGTATTGAACAGAATTGAACCGTTTTCCAGAGTGAAATTCGCTAAAGGCAATAATGATTTTGATTAAATTTAGTTTTGCATCATTGTCTCTTGTGATGTTTCTTAGATTAATCTTCTTGCTTATTTTTCTAGAATCGATATCAACATCTTGCTTGTGACAGTTGTAGCAAATGTTCCCTCCATTTTTAATATCAAAGAAATTAATCTCTTTGAGTTCTTTTTGGCATTTAAAGCATTTTTTTATATTGGGCGCTATACCTAAATCTTTAAGGTATTTTAGTTGAAATTTGATGACTTCGTTCAAACATAAAGATAGATTGTTTTTGTCGTTTCTTAGGAAGAAGTTCTCTAGATAGTTAAATTTCTTCCTACTTGGGTTTTCCTGAATCTCAAAATTCTCTACGTATTCATTGACGAGAGAGGATAGAACCATGATTCTTTTGTCCAACCCTATGTAATCTTGGCTCCCGACCAAATCTATCGTCTGCAATAGGCTGGGATTAGAATCTTGCTGTCTATATTTTAATTTTATGGAGACCAAATTGAAAAGTTCTAATTTGCCCACAAATCTTTTTTTGCTCTTTCTTGCATTTTTAATTAACAAGTTAATCTTCCCCAGACTGCTTGTATAGAATGTGCCAAATATGTCATAATCACCGTACTCTGTTTTCTTGAGGATAAAACCTTTGTCTTCTATATCCATAATTACATAATCAACAAAGCTATTAGTAAATATGCAATTGCAGAAAAAATATCATTTGCCATTGTAACAAATGGACCAGAGCCATTAGCTGGGTCCGAAGTGTATTTATCAAGCAAAAGAGGGAAAGATGCACCAAATAGTGCTGATGCTAACGATGCGATGGATAGTGATAGAAAAATTACTGAGAAAAAATTGATTCCCGTAATTGTGTCTCCAGTGATAAAAAATCCTGCTATACCAGCAACCACTCCGCAAATGACTCCAAGCACTAAAGACAATTGTAGTTCCGCAAGGATGACTTTAAATGCCTGACTGAGATTGATTGAGCCAACACCAAGAGCTCTAATAATAATAGCGGACGTTTGAATCCCCACGCTACCACCAGTGGCCATGACGGCTGGCATAAAGGCAGCCAATAATATAAATTTCTCTAAGGTGGCTTGAAAATATAAGGCAATTATGTAGGCGATAATCAATTCACCAAATAAAGTTATTAATAACCAAGGTAATCTTGATTTTGTCTTAGAAATAAACCCTGAATAAATTGGATGGTTATATTCGTTTACGCCAGCAAGTGAATAAAGATCCTCTTCCGCTTCTTCCGTGATAACGTCCAATATATCATCCGATGTTATCCGACCAAGTAATTTGGAATTTTTATCTATAACTGGCAATGAAACAAGATTGTAGTTCTTGAATATCCTACTAACTTCTTCTTGGTCAATTTCTGGAAGAACAGAGATTTTAATTGGCTGCATTATCGATTTAACAGTCGATGAAGGACCTGCTAAAATCAAAGATTTAAGAGAAATGATACCCACGAGCTTATCGTTTTCGTTGGTGACATATATTTGATAGAAATCTGGGACATCATCCGCAACCAGTCTAATCCAATTTATTGCATCTTTGACTAAAGAAGAATCTTTTACTTGTACTAATTCGGTCTGCATTATTCCACCGGCCGAATCTTCACTATATTGAAGAAGGGTTTGGACCTCGCTAGAATCTCTTGGATTCATGCCCTTTAGAATTTCTTTGCTCTTCTCTTCATCGAGACTAGAAATTAAATCTGCCGCATCATCTGAATCAAGTTCTTCGATGATGCCCAAAATGGATTCATTGGCTAATTCCGTTAACACATTTGCCCGTATATCGTCGGGAAGCTCAAGGATTATATTGGCTGCAGTATCATTATCTAAAATTGATAAAATTGTGCATATTTCGTTCTCATTAAACCTTATAAGAACATTGGAAGCATCGGTAGGATTTTCCTTTAAAAGAATAGCCCTAATTGTAGAACCATCTTTGGCCTCTATAGCTGCTGTTAATTTGTCTAGTAGCTCTACATTCATAAAACACCAAAGATAATTTTATTAAATTAGTTAATATATTTTAATGTTTGATAGAAAAAATGCTAGTTTGGCGTTAGAACTTGTAACGTTCTCTCATACGCTTTTTGTCTTACCCATAATATTTGCTGGATATCTTATTTCTCTTAAAGAATTTAGCGTACATATTTTTCTCCTAATTTTAGTGGCTGCCGTATCCGCAAGAACTATAGGAATGATTCTCAATAGAATAATTGATTCCGACTTAGACTCACGAAATCCACGAACTTCGAACAGGCCAATTCCTGCTGGTAAGATTTCAAGAAGATTTACCACATCATTTTTAATTCTAAGCTTGATTGTTTTTGGTGCATCTTCGTGGTTGATATGTGATTTGGTATTATTTTTAAGTCCAATACCTCTAATATTTTTCTTTATATATCCTTATCTAAAGAGAGCAACTTATTTTTGCCACTTCTTTCTTGGCATAACATTGTCTTTGGGGCCACTCGCTGGAGGGATAGCTGCATCGTGTTCGCTTGACAGTATTCCGCTGACTCTCCCTATAGTAATCTTTACAATTTTCTGGATATCAGGTTTTGATATTCTTTATGCTCTTCAAGACTTTGATAGCGACATCAGAAATGGGATATATTCAATTCCATCATATTTCGGAAAAAAAATTGCTATAGTTTTTTCTGCCATATGTTTTTCTATCGCATCCTTATCGATTCTTTATTATGTTTATATAAATGAATCTAATTTGCTGAATTATTCATTCTTTATTATTCTTGTTCTTGGGCTCTGGATTCAAATAATAAGATCCAGAGAAGATGATTTTTCTTTTTTTAAATATAATTCTTATGTGGGATTCTTAATTTTAATCTTAATTATTTCTGATATATTACTTAGATGAGAACGATTATAGCTATAACGGGGGCTTCGGGTTCGAAGTTTGCTATTAATTTTATCGAAAAATGTCCTAGCGAAAAATATTTGGTTGTTTCAAAATGGGGAAAGAGGGTTATTTTTGAAGAGTTAGGACTCAAGTTAGAAGAAATAAAGTCAATGGTTAATAATACTTTTGGGGATTGGGATTTAGCATCTCCGCTTGCCTCTGGTAGTAATCATTTTGATTCTCTGGTTATTATCCCCTGTTCTCTTTCTACGCTAAATAAAATTGCATCTGGCATATCGGATACTTTAATCACTAGAATGGCGCAAATAGCATTAAAAGAAAGACGAAGGCTAGTTGTTGCGATTCGAGAAACACCTCTCGATTCGATAACCCTAGAAAATGCTCTTAGGCTTTCTAACGCTGGTGCGATTATTGCTCCAATATCACCCGGATATTACATGAACGAGGCTTCAATCACAGATTTAGCAAATTCTTTTTCTGATAAAATTTTGAGTCTAATTGGGGCGAGCAAGGAAAACGGTTGGAGAAACAAGGATCTTTATGTCGAATGATAAGTTTAATGATTTATCAACATATATTGATTTCCTGGATCGAATCGGTGATTTAAGAAGGATAACAACCGAAGTTGATCCAGTTCTTGAAATTACAGAAATAACTTGCAAAACGATAGAGGGCAATGGTCCTGCTCTGATTTTTGAAAATGTTAAAGGGTCTGAACATCCTGTAGCTACAAATCTATTTGGTTCCGAAGAGAGATTAAAATTAGCCTTAGGTTGTGATCCAAAAAAGCTAGGGGAAGAGATTCTTTTCTTTGCGGAAAAAGTTATGCCCCCAAAAATTGATAATATATTCAATTCCTTACCTTTTATAAAAAGAATTACAAATTTTAGATCTAAAAGTTCGTTTTTTAGTGCCCCATGTCAACAAATAGAAGACAAATCGGATTTGACAACCTTGCCAATTCTAAAATGTTGGCCCGAAGATGGCGGCAAGTTTATTACTATGGGTTTAACTATAACGCAAAGTCCAAAGAACTTTAAAAGGAACATGGGGATGTATCGACTTCAAATGCATGATGCAAATACGCTCGGAATGCATTGGCATCCTCATAAAGGTGGAGCATCTCATTATCATGAAGCATCTCAGATGGGAGCTGATTTTCCTGCAGCTGTAATATTAGGCGGTGATCCATCGTTGATTTTTGCTTCGATAGCGCCATTGCCTGAAAATATTGACGAATTATTATTCTCAGCTTTCTTAAAAAAGAAACCCATAGAATTAACAAAAGCCAAAACATCTAATTTAAGAATCCCAGCAAATGCGGAATTTG
>CAJXCX010000014.1:0-11525 GCA_913051685.1 uncultured Spirochaetales bacterium | reverse complement strand
ATTTTGTCCGCCATGAGCACCAGTGCGGAAAGGTCCATATTATTATCAATTAAAAAGAGTTTTTCCGCTTCTTCTGCAGTAATTTCTTCCCCTTTTATCGGCTTTTCGATAATACTAGCTATATCTTCATTCGCTTTTGACAAAGTATAACTTAGTCCCTTTGCTCGATTGTTCTCAATTTCGTCTAAAATTCTTTTTAAATCTTCTTCCATAGTCTTGAACCTAGTTCTCAGCTATATAGCCTGTATCATCAACAAAATCAATAGCCTTATTGTAAATGTTATCATTAAGGAACTTCTTATCTAAGAAATCCGGATAAACCGGCAATCTTTCTCTTAAATTGAAACCAAATTCCACAATATTTTTCTTCATCATATCAATCTGTGGCCAAGGACTTTCTGGATTAACATAATCTATCGTCAAGGGAGAAACTCCTCCGAGATCGTTAACACCGGCTAATACATGAAGCATATAAGTTTTTGAATTTAAATTGGGTGGTACTTGGATATTCATCTGCGGTCCCATAATTATTTTCGATATCGCTACGGTTTTAATCATATCAAAATCGGTTGGAGCCGGATGTCCTTCCATCTGTATTCCTGGTTTGGGGTTGAAATTTTGAATAATAATTTCTTGTATATGTCCATATTGATCATTGATTCGTCTTAACTCATAAATTGAATCAACTCTTTCTTCCCAATTTTCCCCTATTCCAATTAAAATTCCTGAAGTCCAAGGAATGTTGAGCGTGCCAGCATCTGAAATTGTTTGCACTCTGGCCTTAGGATATTTGTCCGGACATTTATGATGCGCCTCTCCCGGCTTCATAAGTCTTTCGCTGATATTCTCGAGCATTAATCCCATGCTTGGATTAGAATTTTTAAATCGTTCTAGCTCAGCAAAATCGGCAATTCCAAGATTGGAATGAGGGAATATCCCTTCTTCCAAACAAGTTTCACTCATTGCTATCATATAGTCAGCAGTTGATTCGTAACCCATACTATTAAGTTTTTTTCGATAAACATCATATATAACTTCTGGTCTGTCACCAGAAACAAATAATAATTCCGTACATCCTAGCTGGACTGCTTTTTTTGCTGACTCTAAAACATCTTCTGGTTCAACTAACAAGTCTCCTTCGTCCGGTTCGATTTTAAAAGTACAGTACGAACATTGATCTCTGCATAGTTGGGTTAGTGGGATAAAGATATTTTTTGAAAAACTAATCAGATTCGTCTTATGCTTTTCCCTGAGAAAATTTGAGGCCGCCATCAAATAACAGACTTCGGAAGGTAGAATTGTGGTCAACAATAAAGCTTCGCTCTTCAAAAGAGTTTCTTCGTTAACAACCTTCTCAAGAATTGCTCTAAGCGGCTTCTTTACGGACACAGAACCTCCTATGGGAATACCATGGGAACCTAATAGCTCCCCTACCTGGCTGGAATCTATAAAACTACTGTATACATCATCGAAATACATCATCGCTTTTCCTTCTTAAAAGAGTCCCCGCATTTAATCTTGATGAGTCATAATTATACCCCCTTATCAAAACTACGGGAATACCAGCATCTTTTTCCATTAACAAACCAGCAGAAGAAGCTAATTCATCTACTATTGGGACAATCGTGTCTTTAAGAATCTTATGGTACATATCTTTTCTATATCTTTTTATTGGAAGGATTCCATAACTTCCAACCGATATCTGAGTTAAACCCTGTCTCCATGGACGACCAATAGAATCAGAAATTACAATGGGGATGCTTACACTAATTTTCTTTGCAATTTCTAAAGAGATATTTTTAGCCGATCTATTAGGATTTTTAGGTAGCAATAGAGCCAGATTTTTTTCATGTATATTTGATTGGTCAATTCCCGAGTTTGCACTCACTATTCCCAACAGATTCCGCGAAATAACAAAACCCTTGGATATCTTCAAAATCTCTGTGGAATTATCTAATATAAGTTGGCAAATCTTATCGCTTTTCCCAGTTTTCTTACTAAGTCGTTGTGCCTTGTGAGTGGCTTTGTAATTATCAAGATTTACAAATCTGTTTTCTGCAATAGAAACAATTTTATGAGCAACAACTAGAATATCTGTTTTTTTTAGTTTTATTTTTTGTCTGTCCAAGGCTAAAAGAATTTCACTAGACAGGTTATCACCTGGATTGATTTTTGGCATTTTTTTAACGGGCGTCAGTTCAATCTTTCTCATTTTTAAACCAAATCAATAATGGATTCCGCCATTGACTGAGAAATTTTTAAGTCTGTCATTCGTATATCTCTTATCAGGGGTGTCATACCCATCGAGAAAATTTTTTTGGCGTATTTCTTGTCTAGATTATCAATCATCATATAGTCTGCCATCCCTTGATAAAATTTAGATACTCCCACAACGCTAGGCTCAAGCCCCTTGGTTCTCATTAATTTTAGAACAGGTCCTTGAAATGCTTTGCTATCTACTATTGGACTGATAGCAACTTTAATCGCTCTGGATTTTTTTATAGTCTCCTTAACGCCAGAAACCGACAATATAGGATCTATGCTGATTATAGGATTGCTTGGACAAAAAATTATTAGGCTAGCTTTTAATATAGATTTAATAAGATCATTTGAAGGTTTGGCCTTTCTTATATTCTTAAAAATAATTTTTTCTACCTTTGGCATCATTTTGAATTTTATTAGATATTCTTGAAAATGCATTTCCCTATTTTTCGTTTTAATATAAGTTTCAACAATTTGATTTGTCATTGGTAAAATTCGTGCTTTTGTGATTTTTAACTTCTTTCTTTGATTGTCAACAACTTTTTGTAGAGTCGAACCTCGTTCCATCATAGAAAATTTCTTCTCATTCTCTTTAAAATCTCTATCTCCTAAGCCAAACCAAGAATCTTCTATCTCAAATTTCTTTATATGGTTAAAAGTATCGCCCTTAATGCCCCATCCTTTTTTCTTGTCAACTTTTCCTGACAACCAATGAAGAACAGAATCGATATCTGGACTTACACGTACACCATAAATATTTATATCGTCAGCCGTATTCACAACAATATGTAAATTGTCTTCTTTCTTGGTTACCTTATATAGTCCTTCAAGAAATTTACCTGCACCTACTCCGCCACCAAATGTAATAATCACTAATTTATCATCCCGAATTTACGATTTCTTGACACCATTTAAGTTTACATTTATTCTCCCTTGAGTGGTACTCGTAAGAGTTCAATAGGGAAGATTGGTGAGAACCCAACACAGACCCGCTGCTGTGATTAGCACAACCCTTAGTAGATTTGCCACTGGGAAACCGGGAAGGCCTACCTAGGAGCTATAAGTCAGAAGACCTGCCATAAAACAAAATTTATTTTTCTTCGAGGTTAGGGAAGATGGGCTTTTTATTTGGTCATTTTATTCAATCTTAGTTAATTTTTGCTATTGATAGCTGTCGAAGGGAAGGAGTATTGTGCGTGAGAACTCTTTTACTGAGTATTTTTTTTCTTTTATTGGTTCTGGGGAATGTCGAGGCAGACGAACTGGTAATAGATAAAACGAATATAGGTAAAACCGCCATTATCCTTTCCGAGTATGGGGGCTCTGGAACAATCATTACAGAGGATGATATTGCGCTTTCCGGTGCTACAGATGTCCAACAGTTATTAAGACAAATTCCTGGGTTGGCTGTATTTCAAAGTGGCGCACGCGGAGGAAAGGTAAGCATTTTTTCGAGAGGTAGCGAAAGTGATCATAATTTAGTGTTAATTGATGGGGTTATAGTTAATGACATTGGTGGGGTTTTTGATTTCTCCAATTTAACTACAAATAATATTGAAAAGATTGAGATTTTAAAAGGACCACAAACAGTCCTTTACGGAGCAGGCGCAATGGGCTTAGTGGTCAACATAACTACAAAAAAAGCGACCGAACAAACAAATATTAGTCTTAATTCTGGAATAGGTTTTGGACAAGAACCAAAACGAAAAGACCAAAGCGATGGTGGAACTTACTTGATTAACGAGCAATCAATAGCAATATCTGGCCCCGCTAATAACAATATCGGATATTCGGTTGGGTTCGAAAGAATTGATAATAATGGGCACATGCTTGTACAAAACAATTACGACAATAGAAATCTGAATGGTGGCATATCCCTATACACTGATGACAAAAAAATAAGAATAATTGCAAATATGGCTAACATGAAGAGAAGATTTCGATATCCTACAAATTCATCAGGAGTTTTGGCGGGGGGTTTATATAATACACAGAAAGAAAGAGTGCATACGAATAGAAGAAGCATAAAAACTGAATATGACATCATCAAATCTTTAACCCTTAGTGGAATCTATACATATTGGCATAAACACCTTTGGACCGAGTCGGTACCCGATCAGAATTGGTGGGAAACACGAAAAGGTTTTGATTACTATATGAAAACAAGTGGTGATGTTGGTCCATTTTTTGTTAAATCTCTATTTGGATATAGAAGAATCAAGGAAACCAGTGATTATAATAGATTCGGAGGGGCATATTATGGACACAAGGACATCACTCAATCTTATTACTCAAACGTTGTCTTAGAAACACCGTATGAATTATTTATTAATCCCGGAATAAGAAAAGAAAAGCACGAAACGCATGGTAGTACAGTTGTCCCATCTATATTCGTTTCAAAGAATATATTCAAACTGAATTTAAGATTAAGAGGGGGGTATAGCGAAGGAATTAAGTACGCTGGAATATACGAATCATATGATACGCCTGGGCTAAAACCTGAAAAAAACAAAGCTTACGAAATTGGATTTGATAAAAAGATTAACCAAAATATATCCGTAAGTGGAACTTATTTTAGAACCTTAATATATGATTTGATAGCTTATAAAGGGTCTGGGTCGTCAAATAATTACAAAAATATTCAGGAGGCACAAAGTAAAGGTTTGGAAGTGTTCTCCAATGTTTTTTTACCTAGAGGTGTAAGGACTAAACTTTGGTATACTCGACTTTTGACAGAGGCCAGAAAGACTGAAAATCTAGGCGGGAGTTCCAACTGGACTAATGGTGAGCCCATGCTTAGAAGACCCAAACACAGTGGAGGTTTCACAATTAGCAAGATAAATGATTTATTTAGCATCAATTTTGATGGCACTTATACCGGTCAAAGATGGGATTACGAAAGTTATACAGATAGAGATTCAAACGAATTTTTTTGGATATTCAACTTATATGCCGATTATAATCTAATGACAGACGAGAAGAATTTATACGAGATTAAACCATTCTTGAGAATCAACAATATCTTTAATGATAATCACCAACAGATATTAAACTTTGACTCTCCTGGCAGGGCAATATTCTTCGGCCTTAAAGCCAATATATAGGCACATGCTAACGACATTCAGCATCTAAAGCTACATTGTATATAGTTAATATATGAACATAGTATCTTTATTACCGAGTGTTACAGAAATATTATGCGAACTTGGTCTAGAGGACCATATAGTTGGGATTAGTCATGAATGTGATTTTCCTGAAACAATCCGAAGCAAAGAGATAGTTGGATTCTCCGGTATTGATTCTAAAAATTTAAACAGCTTGGAGATTGATGAATTAGTAAGACGCAATATTCAAGCTGGTAAATCTAGTTATTTTTTAAAGATAGAGAAAATAGAAGAAATAAAGCCCGATTATATTATTACGCAAGACTTATGCGAAGTTTGTGCATTATCGGAGGATGCGATCGTAACGAGCCTGAGTTCTCTAACGAAGAAACCTAAAATTATTACAGTGGGTCCCAAAAATATAGAAGATATCAAAGAATCAATTAGAAAAATTGCTAAAGAATTCAAGATAGAAAAAAAAGGGCTTGAGATTATAAACAATTTTAATTCGGAAATTAATAGCATACTCTCTAAAACAGAAATAATAATTGATCGACCAAGAGTGTTTTGTATGGAGTGGATGAACCCATTTTATTCTGCGGGTCATTGGGTTCCGGAGATGGTAGAAATCGCTGGTGGTATTAGTGGTCTTAGCAAATCAGGCGAACCTTCTCGCGTAGTTCAATTTGATGAAATAATTAAGTATGCACCCAATTATATATTTATCATGCCTTGCGGTTATGCAATTGATGATTCACTTAAAGAAATAAATCTTCTTCTAGAAAATACCAAATTGAACGAAATCCCTGCTTTTAAAACAGGAGATGTATATTTGGTTGATGCCAATTCTTTTTTCACTAGACCTTCAACGAGAGTAGCAGGAGGAATAAAATTATTAGCCAGAACTATAAACAGCGAAAGCTTTCAATACGAACCCGCACCGGACTCAATTCTGAATCTTCAAAATTACATTCACTTCGAATCTTTTGTCGGCTAAATTCTATTTTCCAGAAGAGAATTCGGAACCATCTGTAATAGCTTCGTCGCCTGCTGGTGGTGCATTATCAGTCGTTGGGCTATTACCCGAACTTTCAGCAGGAGCTGCTGCTTCAGCACTTCCCCCACCTTCCGCGCCAAAATTTGTTGCGGCAATCCAGTACAATCCAACGATTCCTAAAGTAATTGCTATAGCTGTCATTGACACCCCTCCTTGATAACGTAAAGTGTAAACATTACAATTGTACTCTAATAATGCTAAAAAAAGCAAGTATTAATACCGCGAAATCAGCAATATTGAGAAACTTTGATTTTATCAAAGAAGGCTCAATAATCATAGAATTTGAAAGAAAAGTTTATTTGGTGGTTTGTAAAGAAAGAAGTTCATTTCAAAATTTCTCAGAAAATCTGGAGCCCATAATAGCTTTTAATGCCATTATGCATAGCGATTTTCCAATTATAGAACTCAATATCAAGTTTTATAAAAGAAGTATTTATATAGATGAAATATCCACATTAATCTCAACATCCAATAGAGAGGAAATTCGTAGTCTTGTTAGGTTCTTTTCGGAAAGCTGGTCAAACTTATTGATATTCGCCAAGGAGGAAAACGAATTAAAGTCGTTTAAATTTGAGAATAATTCCATAGAAGATCTAAGCTTGTGCTTAAGAGGGCTCCAAATTGACATTGAAGATATAATGAAAAATACTTAGATATCTAAGGATTAGTTTTTTGAGTTTTGCAAAAATAACTGGAACTGGGGTTTTTATTCCGGAGAAGATTTTATCCAACAAAGATCTTGAATCTCTTGTGGATACATCGGATGAATGGATTAAAGCAAGAACCGGGATTTCCGAGAGAAGAATACTTGGGGACGATACAACGACATCCGACATGTGTGCCAAGGCATGTGAGCAAGCACTTAAAAATGCCAACGTATCTCCACAAGAAATAGATGGAATAATTGTTGCAACAATAACAGGAGATTACATAACACCTTCTGTGGCTTGTCTTTTGCAAGACAAACTAAAAACAAGGAAGGTGTTTGCATTTGATATTTCGGCGGGCTGTTCTGGATTTATCTATGCTCTAAAAATAGCGAGAGCTCTTATCGAAAATAAAGAGGTTGAAAAGCTATTAGTTGTGGGAGCAGAAAATATATCAAAGATTACAGATTACACGGATAGAGGCACTTGCATTCTCTTTGGTGATGCCGCAGGAGCCGTAGTATTGGAGAAGTCGGAAGAGGCAGGAATATTATCCGTTTGTCTTGGTGCAAGTGGTGCCGAAGGAGAACTGCTCTATGTGCCTGGAGGAGGATCGAAGGACCCTCTAGGGTATAGGTTCTTAAAGATGGAAGGTAAAGAAGTTTTCAAAGAAGCTGTTAAAGTCATTCAGTCAAACTCCCTCGAAGCAATTGCAAAAGCCAATCTTGAGCCAAAAGATATAGATATGTTTATTCCACATCAAGCTAATTTGCGCATTATCGAGGCCGCTAGAGAAAGATTAGAACTGCCGCTTGATAAATGCTATGTCAATATAGATAAATACGGAAATACATCGTCCGCCTCTGTACTACTTGCGCTTCATGAAGCCATTAATGAGTCAAAAATTAAAGAGGGTGACAATATTCTTTTCTCTGTTTTTGGAGCAGGCTTTGCTTGGGGATCTGCGGTAGTAAGATGGTAAAGAAAACGTTTTTTGATTTGAAGTATTGGAGATTGTCGTACCAAAATACTTCGAAAAACCGCAGCAAATTACGTTCTCTATCAAAATCCGAAATAAAAGAACTTGATAATCTAGAACTAATTAAGGAACTCTATAAGGACCCCGGTCTATACAAAGAATCTACAGATTTTATAAAAAAGAATCGTTATTCAAACCTTGTTGTTTTTGGCATGGGCGGCTCAAGCCTTGGGACCAAAGCAATTTTTGAAGCTTCAAATTACTCGAAAAAATCAAAAAAGAATTTACACATAGTTAACAATATAGATGGAGAAAGTTTTGAAAAGTTTTTTAAGGAAATCAAAATTAAAGATTCCTTCTTAATTTTTGTCAGCAAATCGGGAGATACAATTGAAATAAAGAATCTTGTAAAAGAAACTTTCAAAAAGATAAGTGAAAAAAAAGTCAATCATCACAAGCAGGTACTCTTTATAACAGAATCTAGGGAATCCTTTTTACATAAGTTTGCAAGAGCTAAGAAAGTTCAAACTTTTTATATTAATGAGAATCTCGGTGGAAGATTTTCAGCACTAAGTCCTTCTAGTATGATTCCATGCGAGTTAGCAGGAATAAATTCACAAGAAATTCTCATCGGCGCCAAAGATACATACGATAAACTAAAAACTTTAAAATTTACCCCTGTAATTAAACTTGCAAATTTTTATTACAATAATTATTTAGATGGAAGAGATATAAGCGTTTTAATGCCCTACAAAGATAATTTAAATTCCTTTGGGGAATGGTTTATGCAACTTTGGGGAGAAAGTCTCGGTAAGCAACGACAAAATAAAAAAAATATCGGTCTTACACCAATCAACTATCTAGGTCCTAGGGATCAGCATTCTCAAATGCAACTTGTTTTGGATGGACCAAAGAATAAAACAATCACGTTTATTACAGTTCGCAAAAGTCAAGAATCCAACAAAAGACTAGAAAGCTTAGCTTTGCTAGAACAGGCAGCCACATTAGAAGCAACAAAGGAAAGAAAGATTCCCAGTGTCAAATTTGAAATCAAGAAACTCGATGGTCCAACTTTGGGTTCTATCTTTCTAGTATTTCAACTTACAGTAATTCTTTTGGCTAGAAATTTAAATATTAACCCTTTTAATCAACCTGCTGTAGAACTAATCAAAAAAAGACTAGAATCATAGATGACAAAAGCAAGGAAGTTCGTCTAGAAGAGTTTTTGATCAAGAGATAGGTTCCCACCGCCAATAAAAACCAGCGAATATGCCAATCCAATAAGGCAAAGCTGATATGCATAGGTGTCATAGGTCGGATAATAACCGTTGTCGAGATGTACAAACCAAATTCCCACACACATTACGGCAATTACTCCAATAGAGGCAAGCCTTGTTAAAAGACCTAGGGCCAATGCCAGTCCACCGAAGAATTCGACAAAAACTGCAACTCCAGTTTCCCAAGTTGCAAACCCATAAGTAAGTTTCCAATCTAATGCTTTCGATTGGAAGTCTATAAGTTTGTGCCAACCGGCAGGAATAAAAGTAAATGCTAGAATAATTCTAGGCAATAACGAAGCCCATGTTGATGATGTCCTAAGGAACCACATAAGCTCAATTATAACCAAAAGAAAACATATATTTCAATTAGGATTGTGTAAACTCATCCTGATGGAACTCTGGCTCAGAGTATTCGAAGTAATTCTTCCTGTAATGCTTGTCGTACTAACTGGCTATCTATTCGGTCGGATAACAAAAGTAAATTTAAAATCAATCAATCTATTTATTATGTATATCTCGACTCCATGCCTAATTTTCGCCTCTCTCACGGAAGGAAGGGTGACGTTCAACGATACTTCCACAATTGTACTAGTCGGCTCAATATTAGTATTAATATCAATACTTTTATCTTTTAGCATTATAAAAGCAACAAAAAGAGATTTGTCTGTTTACTTAAATCCAATCGTTTTTCCCAATACAGCTAATTTGGGATTACCAATCGTTCTTTTCGCTTTTGGTGGAAGAGCTTTTGATTATGCAATAATGTTTACCACCGTAATTTTTTTTCTTCAGTGTACGATAGGAATATTTGTTATTAATGGAGCGACGAAAATCAAAGAAGTTCTTAAATCTCCTCTGGTGTATGCTGTTATCCTTCCAATTCTTTTGAATAAGACAGGTATTGAGATAGATACAGGGATTAACAGTTCAATTAAATTATTAGGTACTACTTGCATACCTCTTATGATGTTTAGCTTAGGTCACAAACTATCAGAAACAAAAATTTTAGATTTTAAAGAAGACTTAGCAGTAGGAGCTTTGAGGATTACGCTAGGAGTAGTGCTAAGCTTATCAATCTGCAAATTGCTCAACATAGATAATTTTTTAGCACAGGTGATGATAGTACAATACTCAATGCCTGCAGCGGTATTTAATTTTATTCTTGCCGACAGATACAATAAATCTCCTGAGAAGGTAGCGTCAATCGTTTTCGCATCTACTATAATTTCAATTCCAGTTATACCAATCATTCTTTATTATTTAATGCAATAAAACGATTATGAGTTTGAATCTCATAATTTAGCTCGGTCCTGAAACCATTTCGCAATAGAATATCATTAGCGTCTAGAATATCTTTGGATTTATAAACCAATCTTGAGGAAAAGGATATGTACCTAAAAAGTTTTTTTGTATTCAAATAGAATGTGATTTGAGACATAGGGTGAATCTCGATTTGTATTTTGCCTCTGCGTATACTATGAGGACCTCGAACTCCTTCGAAAGCAAGAAGAGGGATGCGGCTTGCATCAGTTTCAACTCTCTTGATTATCTTCTTCATAAGCAAATAAGATTCTTGATTGATTCCACTCGAAGTTAAAAGACCTCGTTTTTCAGAAATAATAGACAATGATTTGTTAATCTCTTCGGGCTTAAGTTCTCCATCGCTGCCATATCCGAGTACACCAATCAAAGTCTGAATCTTCGTACTAATATGAGATAATGCGGCAAGCATTATTGAATCAGCCAAAGGACTTGCTAGTCCAGGTTCGTTACCAGTAGCCAAAATATCTCCTCCTACATCAATACCAATAATTAAATCAATCTTATTCTTCCGGCTAAAGAGAAGAAGATCATTAGCTATTGATTTCGGACTATTGAATATATTAATTAATATAACTTTTTCGTTTAGTACGTCCGCAACTTTTGATTCACTAAAATATAATCCATCTTTTGTTTTCGTATTCTTTCGTGCCCAACATAAACTATCATTAATTTTTGTCTTATTGATAATTTGTGAAAAAGGACGTGGTCCAGGATATGGATCAATAGAATATCTCTCCCACGGTATGCCACCTAGAATACTTTTTACACCATAAGTCTTTAAAAGAATCTTGGTGGGAATCGTGCCGACAATATCCGCCCCTCCACCAATGCCTATCAATAATGCTTTTTTTATTTTTGAAAAAGATTTTTCCA
>CAJXCX010000013.1:0-10000 GCA_913051685.1 uncultured Spirochaetales bacterium | reverse complement strand
TCCACATACGAAGTACTAATCAATAACGCGAAAATTGATGAAAGTTTAAAGAAAGTGGAGATAAGAGACAATAAAAAGATATATATTTGTCCTTCTAATGCAGAATTGTCTGGGGCGGATATCGAATTGTACGATTTAGAAGAAAGAGAATGGATGTTAAACAAGGCCTTGCGTAATTCAGATTTGGACAATTTTGATTATATTCTCATTGATTGCCCTCCTTCATTGAGCCTTTTAACGATAAACGCCTTCGCAGCTTCAGACTCTTTACTAGTTCCAGTCCAGTGTGAATTCTATGCGATGGAGGGGTTGGCTCAACTTAAAAAAACAATTGATTTAATCATCGAGCGAATTAATCCTTCCTTGGAAATTGAAGGATTGTTGCTTACGATGTTTGATTCACGTAATAATATTTGTAAAACTGTGGCATCCGAGGTAAGAAGCTTCTTTAAAGAAAAAGTCCTTACGACTTTAATACCGAAAAATGTTAAACTTGCTGAGTGCCCGAGTTTTGGACAATGCATCTTTGATTACGATAAAGATTGCATGGGAGCCGTAAGCTATTTACAGTTAGCGAAAGAACTGATATCAAAGAATGGGGGATCGTTTGTTGAAAAAGTCTCTTGGTAAAGGATTAGATTCGTTAATTAGATCAAACGAAAAAACATTTGTCGATAGGGACGAAGCCGGCGGTAGAACTTCCGTTTTTATTTCTGACATAATACCAAACAGGAATCAACCAAGAAAGAATTTTGATAAACAAGTTCTTGATGATTTAGTCGAATCAATACGAGACAATGGCATAATACAGCCAATCGTAGTTAGGAGAATCGATAACAATCAATATGAAATCATAGCTGGCGAAAGACGCTGGAGAGCCGCCCAGATTGCGGCACTCTCGAAAGTACCTGTGGTTATAACCGAGGCAACAGACCAAAAAGCTTTCGAATTAGCACTTGCAGAAAACATTCAGAGGGAAGACTTGAATCCCATCGAGGAGGCTTTAGCCATAAAAGATTTGATTCAAATATACAATTTCTCCAATGACGACATCCTAAAAATAACCGGAAAGCAGAGATCAAGTATCGCTAACATAGTTCGCATATTAGATTTACCTCCCAGCGTAAGAAAACTAATAACTGAGAATAAACTGTCTAGAGGACATGGAATTGCCCTATTGTCATTTTCAGACGAAGCTACAATGATTAAGATTGCTGACCAAATAATCAAAAGAGAATTAAGCGTCAGACAAGTCGAGAACCTAGCCAGATCCTACAAGAATCCTAATAAAAGAAATCCTCAGGTTGAAAAAGATCTTTATCTAAATAGTGCATCGAAGACCTTAGAAGACAAATTGGGATTAAAGGTTACACTTAGTGGAAATTCGAAATCGGGAAAAATAGAGATAAGATATAGAAATTTAGATGAATTAAATAAGATAATCAATTCTATCAAATAACATGAAGAATTTTAATGTAACCATAGAAATTATGCCTCTCGATAGCGTTCTCGACCCACAAGGTGAGGCTTTAGAACTAGTTGCAAAACGTAGCAAAACCTACAAGGCGAAAGGTTTTAGGGTTGGGAAAAAAATTGTCTTTTCCTTATTATCAAAGAATAAAGCAGATTGTACCTCTTCCGTTAAAAAATTATGTAAAGATTTCTTAGTTAATGAAATTGTTGAGCAATATAAGATTAAGATTGAACATGCGAAAGATTAATTTTGGAATTATTCAATTCCCTGGATCAAATTGCGAAGAAGATTGTTTTAACGTAATTAACAATATCCTCAAACAAAATTGCAAGTACATATGGCACGATTCTAATAACTTTACCAATATTGACTGCATTGTAATCCCTGGAGGTTTTTCGTACGGTGACTATCTAAGAACTGGTGCTATCGCTGCCCAAAGCAAAATAAGTTATAAAATTAAAGACTTTGCAAATCGAGGGGGAATCGTTGTTGGTATTTGCAATGGCTTTCAAATCCTAACAGAATTAAAGCTTCTTCCTGGTGTTTTATTGAGAAATCAATCCTTAAATTTTATTTGCAAAGATATTTTGATAAGAATTGAAGATAATGCAACAAGGTTTACTAATCTGTACGAGCATGGTCAAATCATACGAATCCCCATTGCACATGCAGAAGGTAATTTGTATCTAAGCAAAGAAGAGATTGGTTCCATCAAAAAGAATAATCAGATTATGTTTACATACTGTGATGGCAACGGCGAACCAACTGTTGAATCAAATCCTAATGGCTCTATCTTGAATATAGCAGGGCTTTCGAACAAGAAGGGCAACGTCCTAGGCCTAATGCCCCACCCTGAGAGAGCTTCCGATATAGTTTTGGGAAATACCGATGGAAAGAAATTATTTGAGTCGATAATTAATTACATTGATTGAATCAGGCTTACAATTAGGTTTAATTATTTATGTTACATTATAGCTATGAGCAACATCGTGAAACCTGATTTCTTTTTAGACATAAGTTCCGACTTTTGCCCGATGACGTTTGTCAAAACAAAACTACAACTAAAGAAAATGTCTAGTGGAGAAATTTTAGAGGTCAAAATATCCGAAGGAGAGCCTTTGGAATCAGTGCCTGAGAATGTTGAGTACGATGGCCACAAAATTATTTCCGTAAAACCCAATGGAAACAATTCTAGGATATTCATCCAAAAAGCCTAAATGGGAGATTCTTTGAAAGAGTTATCTGGAATTAATTCCGTAATAGATTTAATCGGAGATACTCCATTAATCAAATTAAATGGTTTTCCAGAATTGGAACCCAAAAAAGAACTTTATGTAAAAGCGGAGTGGTTCAACCCAGGAGGTTCAATAAAAGATAGGGCCGGGTTATCAATGATTGTTGATGGAATCAATTCCAAAAAACTGAATTCGAAGAAAACAATTATGGATTCTTCATCTGGCAATACCGCTATTGCGTATGCAATGATTGGCGCTGCACTTGGATTTAAAGTTGAATTAGTGACACCGGAAAATATTAATGTTGAAAGGAAAAAAACACTACAGGCCTATGGGGCAAAAATTATTTATTCAAGTCCTCTGGAAGGTTCAGATGGTGCAATTATTGAAGCAAGAAAGTTAGCAAAAAAATTTCCTGATAAATATTTTATGCCAGACCAATACAACAATCCTGCTAATCCTCTAGCCCATTTTCAGACTACCGGTCCAGAAATATGGGAACAAACAAAAGGAAAAATAACCCATCTAATTTGTGGAATTGGGACCGGCGGAACAGCAATGGGAACTGGGGAATATCTCAAAACTAAGAATCCAAATATAAAAGTAATTGGAGTTCAGCCAGATAATTCTTTACATGGCTTAGAAGGCTTAAAGCACATACCAACATCAATCAAGCCAGGAATCTACAATGAAGAGTTGATAGACGAACTGTTCTGGGCGAATACAGAAAAATCTTATGAGATAATGGAAAAACTAGTAAATTTAGAAGGAATGTTTGTAGGGCATTCGGGTGGAGCTGTTGTATTATCGGCCCTTAAAGAACTAAGCGAAATTGATAATGGATTGATTGTCTGTATTGTTCCAGATGGTGGCTACAGATATTTAAGTGGAGGCGTATGGTGGTAAGACTATCAAGGGCCATAAATAATGACATTATAGAGATTTGCAAAGATGGCTTCCCAAATGAAGTGTGCGGTGTATTAATTGGCAAAATGGAAGAAGACGACTTTCAAATATCGAGTTTTGTAGCTTGCAAAAATTTAAACAAAGAACGTTCAGTTGACAGATATGAGCTCGATCCGAAGGACTATATAAATGCGGACAGGGTGGCCAAAGAACAGTCGATGGATATAATCGGGATATACCATTCTCATCCAAATCATCCAGCCATAGCATCGGACACCGACAAGCTCTTTGCGCAAGAACGTTACATATATCTAATATATTCAATCTATGATAAAGAATACAAAGATTTAGTTGCTTGGGTGCTTAGCGAACAGCAAGATAAGATGAAAGAAGTTCTTATAGAGATATCATGATAAATAGAAAAAAAGTCTTATTGATTACCGGGTCCGGAAAAAGAATTGGGAGAGAAATCGTACTCAGACTACCCGTAGAGAAATACAAATTTATAATTCATTACAACGAATCAAAAAAAGATGCCGATGATGTTATTAAGAAAATAAAAAGCAATGGTGGTGAAGCAAAATCTATCAAGTTTGATTTATCAAAAAGTAAGTTGATAGGGAAGTTTGCTAAATCTTGCGAAAAATTATATGGTCGGATTGACATATTAATCAATAATGCCTCAATTTTTAAAAGTCAAAGTTTCTGGAATATTACAGAGAAAGACTTTGATATATTTCTTGCCGTAAACCTTAAAGCGCCTTTTCTTTTATCTCAACATATATCCAAGGGTATGAAAAGGAGAAGGTATGGGAAAATTATAAATATTACGGATTCTGTTGGGGTGCATAAGACTTGGAAAGATTATTCGTGCTATTGCATATCGAAGGGTGGGCTTGAAACAATGACTAAGGTTCTATCTTTGGAGCTAAGTCCCTATATACAAGTAAATTCAATAGCACCAGGGGCAATATTAAAACCAATAAAAAGCGTAAATAAAAAAATACATAGAAGTACTTACAATTCCGAAAAGGCCTTAGATAGCTTGATAAATTCCGTAGAACTGTTAATCAATTCCGATTTTCTCTCTGGAGAAAGTATTAATATAGATAATGGGGAGAGGCTCATTTAGCTTTAGCTATTTACGCCTACAATCTCGGACAAACTTTTGACTCCATCATTCTTCATTAAGGTTTTGAGCTCATCATTAATACCGCTTATCAAAGCTGGGCCTTCAAAAATTAATGCCGTGTATAATTGCACCAAATTTGCACCTAATTTGATTTTCTCATAGACATCTTTCCCGCTAAAAATTCCACCAACTCCAATTATGGGCATAGAACCTTTGGTAATACTGTAAGCAAACGACAATTTCTTATTCGAGAGCATTGATAATGGTAGGCCCGAAAGGCCTCCTTCCTCAGAGCCATATTTTGATCTTAGTCCAAACCCTCTATCTTTAGTTGTATTAGTTAATATCAATCCATTAAGTCCGAACTTCATTGCCAATTCTACTATTGACACTATTTGATTATTTTCTAAATCAGGAGAGATTTTAATAAAGATTGGCTTTTTTGATATTCGATTAAGCTGAATTTCTTTTAACAAATCTTTAATCTTTGAATTTTCAAACTTTCTTAAGTCAGGTGTATTTGGAGATGACACATTGATTGTTATATAGTCAGCCAATTCGTCTACTTGTTTTAGATTATCAATATAGTCTTGGATACGATTATTCGAATCCCTGTTTGGACCAATATTCACTCCCAGTTTTCGATTCTTTTTTAAATGAAACCTGCTCTCAATATTACGAAGAACTTCGCTCACTCCAATGTTGTTAAAACCCAACCTGTTAATTAAAGCTCTATCTTCTTTTAGTCTGAATATTCTTGGTTTTGGATTTCCAGATTGAGGCATTGGAGTCACAGTCCCAACTTCAACAAAACCAAAGCCGATTTTAAATAATTCATGAAAGATTTCAGCGTTTTTATCAAATCCCGCAGCTAAGCCTACCGGGGACGGAAAAGATAGGCCGCTCACGGACACTTCTAGTTCTGAAGGGATATCCGATTTATACAAACCTAAAAAACCAAGCTTGATTAATTTAATCGCCAGATTATGAGCGGTCTCCGGCTCAAAAGTCCAGAATAAAGGTCGAATGACACGATACATATAAAGTACACTTATTTTAACTCTTAAAAGTACTATTTCAAAAAATAAAAAGTTGACTTATTTTTTTACGTTCGCTATTTTCATAAAAGAGTATTAATGTTTAATTTTAAAAGAAAAATACCGAACATCATTAGGATTGTTTTGTATTATTTTTCAGCAATAATTGGCCTACTAGCCTCATTGCTTTTAACTATTGGCATAATCGTAAATTTTTTCGAATTACCTAATTCGGCAACACTAATAGGAGAATTAGGCAGTCAGGTCTCAGAGAAGTATTACTATTTCTTTGGTGTTTCCGGCCTAATAATATCAATCTTTCTTATCGTGTATATATCAAAGTCGCTTAGAGAAAAGACGGAAGGTGACTTTTGGAGAAAATTCTTTTTTGTTTTTCTGTTAGCACTTGCAGTTGGTGGTCTATTGAGAATAGGGAAAAAAATTTTTGGGTTTTCACAATTTGAAATTATCGGATTTATTCCAAGTCGGATAACAGATTTCTTAATAGATAATATTACTGGAATACTTGGTACTTCAATATTTTATCTTTTCATTGCTCTACTTGCAATTCAACAACTGAATAGCCAATCAATAAGAAGCGCCCTATCTAATATGTTGGGCATAATAAAGAATCTTATTATTAGAAAGAAAAAAAACGAAGAAGTCCTCTCTACGTCTCAAAGTGATGAAATAAAAATAAACCTTAATGATGACTCGGAATCCAAAATATCACAAGAGCACAAAGTTGAGAGCGCACAGCTAGAGAATCTAGCAAAACAAAGTGCTAGTCTTAACAAGAAGAAGTCGCAATATGGAAAATTCTTATTGCCATCGCTAGATTTGCTTGATAATCCTCCGGTTCAATCTGTAAGTTACGACAAAGAAAAAGCTCTGGGAAAGGCTAAAATAATAGAAGAGAAATTGTTAAATTTCGGGATTGAAGGAAAAATAACGGAAGTAAAACCCGGTCCTGTTATTACGCTTTACGAATATAAACCGGAGCCAGAGACAAAAATAAATAAAATTGCTTCGTTATCCAACGATTTAGCAATGGCACTTAAAGCTACCAGAGTGAGGATTATCGCTCCAATCCCCGGGAAAGATGTTGTGGGGATTGAAGTGCCCAACGAAATCCGAGAAACCGTTTACTTAAAGGATCTGCTCTCAAAGAAACAATTTAAAAACAATTCAAATCCACTGCACCTTGCGCTAGGCAAAGACATCTTCGGCACACCTTTTTTTACCGATTTGAAGAAAGCTCCACATTTGATGATTGGAGGAACCACAGGGTCCGGGAAAAGTGTATTTCTTCATAGCATCATAACCAGCATGCTTTACAAAGCTTCACCTCAAGATCTAAGGTTTATAATGATAGACCCTAAGATGTTGGAACTTTCTGGTTATGAGGACATACCCCATTTATTACATCCCATTGTGATAAACCCAAAAAAAGCGGCGGCGGCATTAAAATGGGCTGTAAAAGAAATGGATACACGTTATAAACTTTTATCCGATATAGGCGTCAGGGATATCGATTCATATAATGCAAAAATCCAGGCAACCAAAGAATTTAACTCGTCATCCGAGCTGTTGCTACCATTTATCGTTATTATCATTGACGAGTTAGCCGATTTAATGTTTGTATCATCTACAAATGAAGTTAAAGAATCTATCACTAGGCTGTCACAAATGGCCAGAGCGGCCGGTATACATTTAATAGTAGCAAGCCAAAGGCCTTCTGCGGATGTTGTAGCAGGATTAATTAAGGCAAATTTTCCAGCAAGGATATCTTTTGCCGTCTCATCTAAGACTGACTCTAGAATTATTTTGGATTCATCCGGAGCGGAAGAACTTCTAGGAAAAGGGGATATGCTTTTGCTGCAACCCCCAAATAATTTAATGAGAATTCAAGGATCAATGATTTCGGATAAAGAACGAGAAAATATAGCGGATTTTCTAAAAAAGCAGGGCACTCCAGAATACAACACTGAAATAACAAGGACAGACGATGACGTCTCCCAAGATAATTTATCATACGAAAAAGATGAGCTATACGAACAAGCTTTAGATATCGTGAAGCAAACTAAACAGGCTTCTATCTCAATGATTCAGAGAAGGCTAAAGATTGGGTACAACAGAGCCGCAAATATCATCGAAATGATGGAAAGGGAAGGAATAGTGGGAGAACAAGAATCCGCCGGTAAGCCAAGAAAAGTTTATTTATGAGCGATGAATTTCGTACACTTCAAGAAAAAATTATTCAGTCACAATCTATCGTGGTTTTAACCGGGGCAGGAGTATCTCAAGAAAGTGGCATTAGGACATTCAGAGGTGAAGATGGATTATGGAACGATTACAGACCAGAGGAACTCGCTAATTACGAATCATTTATTAAGGACCCCGCAACCGTGTGGGAGTGGTACGAATGGAGAAAAAAAATAATAATTGACTCTAGACCTAACCATTGTCATTACGGACTAAGCACAATAGAGTCAAAAAAACAATTATCAATTGTATCTCAAAATGTGGATGGCCTTCATGATGAAGCAGGCAGCAAAAATCTTATAGAATTGCATGGGAATATTTGGGAAACGCTGTGCATACAGTGTAAAAATATTCACAAACATAAAAGCTTACATAAAAAAATTCCCCCATACTGCTCTTTGTGTAATGGGTTGTTAAGACCTAATGTTGTTTGGTTTGATGAAATTATCCCAATGCCCAAGATAGAAAGTATCTCGCAGAAGATTAACAACTGTGATCTTTTTTTGATTCTTGGGACATCCGGTTTAGTACAGCCGGCTTCTTGGTTCGGCATGTATGCAAAACAAAGGGACAAATATGTTATAGAAATCAATATCGATACCACGCCAAATAATCAATTTTATGATTTACATATTCAAGACAAGGTTGGAGAAGTTTTTAGTCGTTTGAATTACGATTTTTGATACATTTTGATAGCTAACAACATAGCTTCTTCCATGCTCTTTGAATTTGCTTTATCCTTCCAGGCTATATCGTAAGCAGTTCCATGATCAGGTGATGTCCGTATAAAAGGTAAGTTCAAGGTTGTATTCACCCCTCTTTCAAATGCCAACATTTTAAAAGGGATAAGTCCTTGATCATGATAAATTGAATGAATAATATCATAACTTGTTCGATTTTCATCAATGAACAATGTATCAGCTGGAAAAGGCCCATAGGCTAAAATCTTTTTTTGCCTTGCTAGTTGCACAGCGGGAAACGTAATACGCAAATCATCGTCCCCAATTTGGCCGTCCTCAGATGCATGAGGATTAATAGCACAAATAGCAATCTTAGGATTTTTCAAACCAAAATATTTTTTTAATGATCTATTTATTATTACAATTTGTTCCAAAATGGTTGATTTACTGATTTGTGTTGCCACGTCTTTAATAGGAATATGGATAGTCGAAAGAGAAATGTTGATATTTTTAGAGAAGAAAGACATAACGACATTCTTAACCTTGAAAGACTCTTGGAGCAAATCTGTATGACCTTTAAATTTCGAACCAGCCTTTCCGATAGCGTATTTACTAATTGGAGCGGTAACAAGACAATCTATTGATTTTGATTTAATTAGATTGATGCCTTCATAAACATAATTAAGGGAAGCCCGACCTGATAGGAGCGTGGGTTTTCCCGGATTGATTTGGATTCTGTTAGATGTTTCGTAAATTTCAATTTTTTTATTAATTTTACATTGAAGTGCATCCAGAACCTTGGAATCCGCAATCACTACGGGAGTACATAAATCTAAAATTCGTTTTTTTTGTAAGGACTTGGCAACAACCTCGGGGCCAATGCCATTAAAATCACCAATGGTTATTCCTATAGTGGGTTTTTTTTTCATAATTTGAAAAACTTAATAGAATTACTTCTTAATTGGTTTGCCATTTCCACGAAGCTTACCCCCTTGATTGAAGATACACATTCAGCAATATAAATTAAATTCTTTGGATAATTTTTTTTTCCTCTTTTGGGTTCAGGTGACAAGTATGGGGAGTCGGTCTCTATCATCATTCTGTCTTCTGGAATATAATCAACAACTTCCCGCAATTCATTTGATTTCTTAAAAGTTATTATTCCCGTAAACGAGATATATGACCCGATATCTAGAAGAGCTTTCGCTGTTCGCTTGTCCCCAGTATAGCAATGAACTACATATTGGGTTCTTGGCTTTCTGTTTTTTAAA
>CAJXCX010000012.1:0-11924 GCA_913051685.1 uncultured Spirochaetales bacterium | reverse complement strand
TCATTACTGGTTACAGATTAGGTCTGGGCGGGGCACAGAATTTTTTCAACGTAGAGCCCGACATGACATGTATAGGGAAAATAATTGGAGGAGGTTTTCCCGTAGGAGCATTTGGAGGAAAAAGAGAGATAATGTCAATCTTGTCACCTTCAGGTCCTGTGTATCAGGCTGGAACATTATCTGGAAACCCAGTCGCAGTAGCAGCTGGAATAAAAACACTTGAATTATTAATTGAATTGAGCCCTACCATTTACGCCGAATTAACAAAGAAAGCTCAGTATATTAAAGAAAATTTTGAAGCTGAGAGAATTGATTATATTAAATTAAATCAGCTTGGTTCAATGCTAACATTCTTTTTTAGCAAACGAGGAGTTATCAAGAACTATTCCGATGTTTTGTCATCCAATACAGATTTATATGGAAAGTTTTTTAGCATGTTACTATCTAATGGTATTATGTTGCCACCTTCTCAATTCGAGACAATGTTTGTTTCACATGCACATTCGTACAAAGACTTGGATGATACCATAGAAAAGTGTATAGAATCAGCTAAGAAGGTAGGCAAATCGTAATTGGCAAAAAGGAACAATTGGCTTAAATTTATTATGGTTGGTACCGAGCTTGCATTCTCTATATTGGCTGGAATATTTATTGGGAGCGAAATCGACCAATATTTTGATAAAACCCCGCTATTCACAATTATTGGGGTTATTTTAGGGTCGATTGCTGGTTTTAGTCTGATGATTAAAATAGTAAAAAATAAAAAAAATAATGTTAAATAAATCAAATAAAATTCTCACTGCAACAACGGTCTTGATTCTCATCATTTCTTTCATATTTTATAATAATGGTTTCGCGAAAGCAGCTCTATATGGATCTATATTGTCCTACTTGAATATTCTATCCATTCAATTTATTACAAGTTTGTTCATTGAAAAGAAAAAAACTAAGATATTTGCCTTTATTTTTACTGTATTAAAAATCCTAATACTGGTAGGAATAATGATTTATCTAATTCAGTTTTTGTCCCTAGATTTGATTGGATTTTTGACAGGTTTTAGTGTAATTTTAATTGTGTTTATTCTATTAATTCAAGGTAAATAGTTTATGAGTGCGTTAGAGCATGCCCAATGGACAGAGCTTTTAGGTGTCAGTGAATATGACCATATCATTGGTGCTGCCATTGTTGTCATTGTCCTAATTATCATATCTTTTAAAGTCAAAAAGGAATGCGCAGAATCTAGCCAAACCAAAGAGTCTCTCGCCCCATCGCCAAAATTTTCTATCGTTACTTTTTTTGAGTTTATTACTTTAGATTTTCTTTTGAAACTAATAGCCGATATTTTTGGCAGTGAAGAAAAAGCTCGAAGATTTCTACCTCTACTTGGAGGATCTTTCTTTTTTATATTCTTTGCGAATTTATTGGGAATTCTTCCAGGGTTTTATCCAGCATCACAAAATCTCAACACTACACTTGCAATGTCGTCAGTTATTTTTATCGCTTACAATTATCTTGGTTTTAAAGAACACGGAATGGGATATCTAAAACACTTTATGGGCCCAGTAATCTATTTAGCACCATTAATGATTGTCATTGAATTAGTAAGCCATTTAGTTAGACCGGCTTCGTTATCTCTAAGACTTTTTTGGAATATGTTCGGCGACCATCTAGTTCTGGGGATTTTCTCGAATTTAACACCATATATAGTGCCAGCAATTTTTATTGGTCTAGGTGTATTTGTTTCTTTTCTTCAAGCGTTTATATTTACCATTTTATCAAGCATTTATATATCATTATCAATAAGTCACGATCATTAATATAAGGAGGAATAAAATGAAAAGATTTTCGTTTCACACATTTTTTGTCTCGGCTCTCATCTTACTTCTTGCCCCTGAGCTTTTTGCCGCTGATCAATCAGGAGAAGCAATATCGGGTCTTGCTTTAGGTAGTGGAATCGGTATTGGAATTGCTGCCGCTGGTGGTGGAGTAGGAATGGGACGAATGGTTGCTTCAGCGTTAGACGCTGTTGGCAGGAATCCTGGAGCAGCTGGTCAGATTCAGACACCAATGATTATCGGTTTAGCCTTGATAGAATCTTTGGTCATTTATGCTTTAGCAATTACATTCTTATTGCAAAATAAGATATAAGAAATATTTTGGAAAGGTGAATACAGATTCACCTTTCTGACTTACTTATATTTTTACCAAGATTTAGATTTATTTGTTGTCTTATTGGTAAATTTTCCATATAAGAATTCGTATAAAGGCATAACTTCCCTATAGATTTCCTGTTTTTAATCTTCAATAGAGCTTCTTTGAATTGATTAATCAAAAATAGCTCTGGCTTGGCAATCTTAATTAAGTTTGTATCATACAAGTGGTTTATTTTTTTAATACACTCGAGATTAAAATCATCATTACCTTTTGCAAATGGTCCCCAAAAAACTCCAACCAAAGAGCAGCCCTTTAATAAAATTTTATTCAAGGGTGGGGCCGGAATATCGCCAGAGGCAAATCCCATAATCAGAATTATCCCTTTCCATTTAATGAAACTTAAAGAATCAACGGTGCTCTGTCCACCAATCGAATCATATATAACATCAAATTTTCCCGCGGAATTATTTTTCAAGCAACCCTTAAGATCGTCATCTTTATTCAAAATTAGCTTGTCTGCTCCATACTGTTTACACACCAGAAGTTTTTCTTCTGATGAGGCAACCGCCGTAACTCGACAGCCATACGCTTTAGAAATTTCTATCGCAGCCAAGCCAAGTCCTCCAGACGCCCCTAGTATCAAAATATCTTGATTAGACTGAACATCTGCCCTCTCGACCAGTGCATGATAAGAAGTTCCATAATTTACAGTCATGGATGCTGCCACATCAAATGGCATTTCTTCTGATTTTATTTCAACAAATTTAGAATTGACTTTAACGAATTCCGAGAACCCCCCCCAATTGGTAAGAGCCACAACTTCGTCTCCTATTTGAAAATTATTTACTTTTTTTCCTATTTCTACTACAACTCCAGATACTTCAACACCTGGCACAAAGGGAATCGGTGGATTATCTTGGTACTTTCCCTCGACAACTAAAATATCAGCAAAACTTATACCAGAACAATATACCTCGATTACAACATCGTTATCATTGGTTTTAGATAGATCGAACTCTCCAAGACTTAAATTGTCCAGAGATCCAAATTGATTTAGTCGAACTGCATGATTCTTCATTGTTTTGATAAAATCGTTTTTGCCAATTCAATCCCTTCCTCTTTAGAATGAAAGTTGCCCTCGAGCTGTTCATCAAATATCTCTGAAAGTATAGCTTTAAATTTTGGTCCAGGGGTCAATCCCAATGAAATTAAATCGTCTCCGGTTATTATTGGCTTGGGTGCGATAGGTTCATTTTGTAATTCACCCATCCTTTGTAGTGTATAGTCGTACAATGACAAATTTCCGTGACTACCCAAACAATCTGCTTTGTGTAATGCTAAGTGGTCCTCAAAATTGTCAATTGAGATAAATCTTTTAAAAGTACTTTTCTTCATTTGTTCTACATTGCCGAATTTCATATGTTCTTTCACTAAAGATGTTATATGAGAAATTTGCTTATTGGAGAATCTTAATCTTTTACAAATTTTTTGAGTTATTGTGGCACCAACATATTCGTGCCTATTAAATCTGATTCTATCTGTTTCAGTAAAAGTATCGGGCTTGCCTACATCATGAAATAGCGCCCCGTAAATAAGTTCCGTATTACTTTTCTTGTCATCATCCAACATATCCAAAACCAAACATGTATGACGGAACACGTCCCCCTCTGGATGAAATTCTACAGGTTGGCTTACACCCTTTAAAGATTCAATCTCAGGAATTATACACTTAAGCAATCCGGACTCGCTTAACTGGATTATGCCTTTTCCAGGATTTTTATCTTGGATTATCTTTGTGATTTCGTCTCTAATTCTTTCCACGCTAATACTGGAAATATTCGAGGCATGCTTGTAAAGTGCTTTTTGAGTCTCATCTTCAATTTGAAAGTTGAGCTTATTTGAAAACCGAATTGCTCTTAACATTCTCAAGTAATCTTCAGAAAATCTCTCTTCCGGTATACCTATCGCGCGAATTTTTTTAGATTGGATATCTTGAATTCCTCCACAGTAATCAAAAATCTCTGCCGTATCAGGGTCCAACATGAGACCATTAATAGTAAAGTCTCGCCTGTTTACATCTTCCTTTTGGTCCTTTGTATAAATTACGTTTACAGGATGTCTGCCATCTTCATATTTCATATCTTTTCTAAAAGTAGCAACTTCAAAGGAAAGACTGTCGACGATTACCAACATCACACCAAAACTTTGGCCTACAGATTTTGTATGTTCAAAAACACTTTGGATTTCATCTGGCGTTGCAGAGGTTGCGATATCAAATTCTTCGGGAGACTTCCCCAAGTAAAGATCTCTGACAGCGCCACCGACTATAAACGCAACATGACCGTTTGACTTTAATTTGTTGACTATCGTCTTTACGGTCTGAAATTTTTTACTATTTTTAATTGAATCCGCTAATTGAATCATTGTATTATATTATTTCTAGGAAACATTAATGTATATTATAGACAAAATCTAATTTAAATAAATGAAATGATGAATATCGAAGAAGTAAAGAGGCCTCTACAAGAAAATGGGTCAAGACTAATATACCAAATTTTGGATGGATTAAATTGGAAACAGTTAACTTTTAAAGATATTAGTTCGAATATCGATTACATCACTTCGTATCTTATAGCCAATAAAATCGAAAATAAGAAAGTTTTAAGCTTGTCCATGAACTGCTTAACGTCATTCATCCTTGAATCATCCCTTCTCTCTCTTGGATGTAATATAAGTTTTCTTGACGAGAGAATACTTCAATCATTGGAGATTAAAGATGAATTTGATCTTATTATTATTAATGACATAGATAAGCTATCAAACAATCCTATCGTTAGACAATTTTTAGATAAAGGCAATGAGATAATATCAATTAGTGGTTTTCAAAATACGTCGAAATATAAACAAAACGTTAAATCAATACGACACATATACAAATTAGGCTTGCTATCAAAGAAAAAGCTTGATGGTACCTTAGAGGGTTATTTGAAAAATATTAAAAGAAGTAAATCTATTGAATTTGTAAACCTTAAAGGTTCTATTCGAGTAAACACAGAAGATTTTTTAACAATTATTGAGAAATATAAAGATGTTTTTTATGGTATAAATAAAAATGAATTCTCATCTTCATTATATTTGAAACCAGATCTTTTTTCCAAAGTTGTAAATTATTTATTCCTTTTAGCATCCAAAAAGTTTACAAATAACAATTCGCTAGCTGAGTTTATCGATAATGCAAGCGAAATAATGCCAAGAAGTTTGGTAATCGATTCGGAAAGTATTGATTACTTGATTGAAGTTAGTATTAGTAGCAATATAAAACTTAAAGATATATTCGGCTCAAAAGTAAAAAGAATAATCTCGTACAATTATACTAACGAAACTAACATGAAGCTGATTAGAGATAGCGGAATAGAGCTTGTAACCGTAGTCATATAATCAGATTTTTGCAATCTGTTTTGCCATTGGGAAGATACCACTTATCACTTTAGCAATAGCGACAGCAATATCCATATGTTCTTTTTGTGTTCCATGGCCACTTCTGAGCTCAATATAATGAACCCAGCTTCTTAATGTCCCATTCATGTACATCCTACTAACTGTGTTACCTTCAGGTAAAACAGCTCTAGCCTGCTCTTTCGCAATACCGTTACGAATAGCCCAGTTGTAAGTATTTTTTGCAAGCTCAATTAATTCTGACTGTCTTTCATCCCATTCCTTTAGTAGTGATACATCATCAGTTGGAATAGAGTTCTGTCTATTTTTCGTATCTTGCAATCTAGCCTCTCGTATCACAAACGATAAGTCTTTAGTTGGGTCCGCATATCTCTGACTAAATTCCTGGAAACTAAAAGATCTATGCCTGAGAATTTGTCTCGCAATATCTCTTGTTGTCTCAATTTCAATACATGCGCTCACCATCTCCAATGGAGACCAGTGTTTATTTGCAATCAAATAATTGATTAGTTTTTCGCTTGTCTCATTGTTAATTTGATTTGATGGATTAGAAACTCTCGCACAAAAGGCTATTAGCTCTTGAACGTTAGAAATCCCTTCATCATGAAATTCATTAGTTGGTGTGGAATAGCTTACTAGTCGTATCTTCATTTCTTTAAATAATTCTACTACTTAAGGATTCTATCATTATATCTAAAAAATCATCTATCGAATAATTAATAAAATTTATATTGATTGTATCAAAATCAACATTCTCATAGTTCATATCCGACTCACTGATAATACGTACTTGTTCGTCCCTTTTTAGAACTATTTCAATGAAAGAGTATGTTATAGGCGAAATATAATCATCCACCAAGACAATTAAGCTGTCACAAGCATTAAGCATCATCCAAGAATCCCTTAAGTCCCACTGAGCAATCTCTTGTCCCCTAAAGGGAATACTAGGTTTCACTATGTTCTTTTTACAGGAAATGCATGAAAAGCTGCCTTGATTCTTTATGAATGATTCTGTACTTATATCCATTCCACAAGTTGAGCAATACATCCAACTGATGTTGCCCTCTAAATCAATAACGTTTTGAGGATCATTTACTTTCAATATTCCATCTATATTGAGATTAATTACCCCTAGTATGTGTTGGGATTTTTTTATTTGTAGAATTTTCTTATACCTGTCAGAGATAGCAAAAGGATAATTATCTTTTAAAAGATGAGTAATGCCAGCAAAATATTTATTTCTAGTTTCCTCATTGTTCCTAAAATCTTTGATTAATGGTCTATTCTCGTAACTTAAAAGTTTTTCATACCTACCTTCTTCATAAAAATTTTTTTCTATGATTAAGGCAGTTTGTTCAAAGTGGGCTACATCCTCACTTAAAATACTTTTGTTCATTTATCCTAATTCTATCATGGAACTAGTATTTTATGTAAAAACTAAACTCCTCTGATGTCACCCCATATAAGTTTATGTAATTGTGGCAGAACTTTAATGTTTAAATTATCTTTTAGGGCCAAATCTACAAGGAATGATATGTCGGTACCATAGACCGGCTGGAAAACGATTGTCGCCCTAAAATGCCTATGGGTAATAATTTGTTTAGCATACTCATAATCGCTTTTATCATTAATAACAAACTTAATTTGATCTTTCTCTTGTAAAGACTCAAGAATCGAGAAATCTGTTTTCTTTTCCATTGTAGATCCGGGACATTTACAATCCATACTAATTAATACATTCGGATTGTAGAATATTTCATTAGGTCTTATATGACCCGAAGTTTCGAGCAGTATATTGTATTTTTTCTGTATTAAGATATCAATTAAAGGAACCAGGACATCTTGCTGGAGAAGGGGTTCCCCGCCGGTTATACAGATATTTTTACAATCATGTGATTCGGCTTCTTGAATTATATCGTCTAGTGTTATATTTTGATAATCACTACCTTCAACTGCATGCATAGAATCACACCAAGCACATCTCAAATCACAGCCAAAAAGTCTAAGAAAAATTGTAGGGGCTCCGATTTGAATCCCCTCACCTTGAATAGATTGAAAAATTTCATTAACTCTTAGTTTCATAATTCTTAGTCTTTGGTAGCTCTATCAATTTCTCAGATGCCGCCCTCAAAACTAGTGGATCTGGTAGTCCGGCTTCTTCAAAACCTTTTGATCTTAAAATGTTTGCATGATCTTCGGATGATGGTGGATATCGTCCATCGTAACTCGTATGGGTATATGCAAGAGATGACCAACAGGGGTCTCCCAATTGATTTGCAAGTTTGATAATCTCAGATTTTTTTAAATTTATAACGGGGGTTAAAATCTCAATCTTTTTTTCCAGGGAAAGTGAAATTGTTTCTGTCATGCTAGTTATAAAATCCTGTCTACAGTCTGGATATCCTCCAAAGTCCTCCTGGCAGACTCCGATGATAATTGTTGAAATATTTTTCGAATAAGCTCTATTGGCAGCAATCGACAAAAAAAGTAGATTTCTGGCCGGGACAAAAGTTTGCTGTATACCAGTTGGAAAATCCTCTATTTTGCTGTGTTGCTCTAGAGCCTTGTTCGGATTTGTCAAAGGAGAGTCGCCATCAAATATAGGCCCGATATCGATTATCTCATGATCTTTGATGCTAGCAAGTTGGCTAATTTTAATTGCAGAATTAATTTCGATTTTATGAAGTTGATTGTAATTAAACGTTATCGTCGAGCAAGAATAACCTTTGTTAATAGCCCAAAAAAGGCAGGTAGTAGAGTCCTGTCCTCCGCTTAAAATAACTAATGCTTTTTTCATAAACTTCTCAATTATTATTATAATATAATGGAGTTGATTAGGAGAGTAGAAATTTCTGACTTGGGTGCAATTACTGATTTGGAAAGATTATTCTTCTTAGATTACTGGAAGGGGAATCAAGTACAAGATCAGATTGATAATGAGAAAAGTATCAATTTATGTATCGAGAACGATTCGGTAATTGTTGGCTATGTGTTCGCTAAGTCGTATTTAGATTTTGTTGAAATATTAAGAATTGGCGTCTCTAAAGATTTTAGAGAAATTGGCATGGCTTCAATACTTATGAGAAGAACAGAATTGATATCTTTGGACATGAAAATTAAGAAAATCTTATTGGAAGTACGAGAAGGTAATGTAGCAGCAATAAATTTATACAAGAAAATGGATTATAAAATCGACGGTACAAGAAAAGGTTATTACAAAAAATACAAAGAAGATGCAATTTTAATGAGCAAGAATCTAGGTTGACCCTTGAAATCTACCATAAACATTTTCAAGACAAGAAACCATCTCACCAATAGTGCAATACTCGCTAACTGCCTCGACAATATAAGGCATTAAGTTCTCATTTTTTTTAGCAGCATTTTCCAGGTTAGCGAGATGAGTCTTGACCTTTTTGGAATTTCTTTTTTTCTTCAATCTACGTAATTTTTCTATTTGATTGGATTCAAGATTTGGATCTATTTCCTGAATTGGAAGTGGTTCTTCGTTAGTTGAAATAAAATCATTCACTCCCACAACTATTCTTTCTTTTTTTTCTAATTCGATTTGAAAATTAAACGCTGATGTTTCGATTTCTTCCTGAATATAACTTTCTTCAATACACTTAATCATTCCACCTTTGTTTTTAATAATTTTTAAATATTCGTAAACTTTTTTTTCTATTTCGTCTGTTAAGTTTTCAACCAGATACGAACCAGCCAATGGATCAATAGAGTCAGCAACCTCGGTTTCATTTGCCAATATTTGCTGAGTTCTTAACGCCACCGTAGCCGAGGCTTCAGTGGGTAAGCCTAATGCCTCATCAAAGGAGTTAGTATGTAATGATTGCGTACCACCTAAAACGGCAGCCATAGCTTGCATGGTAGTTCTAACAATGTTATTTAATGGTTGCTGAGCCGTAAGAGTAACTCCACCAGTTTGCGAATGAACTCTAAATTTGCATGCATTATCGTCTTTTACGTTAAAATCGTTTCTTAATATATTTGCCCATATTCGTCTTGCTGCTCTATATTTTGAAATTTCTTCAAAAAAATTGTTATGGACAGCAAAGAAGAAAGAAACTCGTTTGCAAATCTGTTCAATGTCGAGATTTCGTGATTGGGCAACCTGGAGATACTCTATAGCATCAGCAATCATAAAAGCTAATTCTTGTACAGCGGTGGAGCCAGCCTCTCTGATATGATATCCACTGACGCTGATAGGATTCCATTTTGGAACATTATCTTTGCAGTACTCCATAATATCAACGGCAATTTTTACCGAAGGCTGAGGTGGGAACGCATAAGTTCCTCTCGCAACAAATTCTTTAAGTAAATCATTTTGGACAGTGCCCATTATTTTATTAGAAGCAACACCTTGTCTTTTGGCTGCAATGATATACATTGCTAACAACATTGAAGCCGTTGAATTGATGGTCATTGAGGTTGAAACTTTATCTAATGGAATATCCTTAAGGAGCATCTCCATATCTTCAAGTGAATCTATCGCGACTCCAACTCTACCAACTTCACCTTGGCTAATTTTTGCATCTGAGTCATATCCCATTTGGGTTGGTAAATCAAAAGCAATACTTAAACCAGTTTGACCTTTATCAAGTAAATATCTAAATCTTTTGTTGGTTTCTTCGGCCGATCCAAATCCCGCGTACTGTCTCATCGTCCACAATCTACCTCTATACATAGTAGGTTGGACGCCTCTAGTAAAAGGAAATTCACCTGGGAGTGAGTTTTTACTATCTAAATTTTCCGCACAACTATCTTTAGTATAAAATCTATCGATTTCAATACCTGAAGTTGTTGAGAAATTTTTCTTTCTCTCTTTTATTTTATCTTTATATTTCTTTTCCCAATCACTCTTTTTCACTATCAAAACACCCTAGTCGAGTTTTGTCTCGCCAAACTAATCAATGAGTCCTTAAATTGATTATCTCCCAAAGCTCCTATCGCTGATATAGCTTTCAAAGAATAATTATTGGCTATCTTGGTTGTTTCTTCAATTGCTTTGCTATTCATTACAAAATTATACAAAAAATCGAGGTTTTTTTCGTTGATTTTTTTCTCAATAAGGATTTTTCTGGCTCTTTGTGATTCGATTCTTGGGCTTCGCTTCAAAGATATAATAACGGGCAATGTAACTTTGCCCTCTTTGATGTCCTCCATGGCATTTTTTCCCATTTTTTTTGAATTGCCTACAAAATCTAAAACATCATCAATTAATTGATAAGAAATTCCCAAATTAACTCCGTAGTTTTTTAATAATGAAATTTGTTTTTTTGTTCCATTCGCAAGCAAAGCTCCAATCTCAGATGAGGACGCAATCAGGGAGGCCGTTTTAAGATTAATCATCTGAAAATATATCTTCTCATTAAAATCGACTTCTCTTTTTGATATCATAATGTCAAGAATCTGGCCATTGGCTAATTCCGAAGCTGCGGTGGTAACTGAGCTCATAACGTTTTTATTGCCACATTGATTGATTAAAAAAAGAGCTTTGGCTAATAAATAGTCTCCCGCCAAAACAGTTGCATGATCACCCCAAATTTTATTAGCTGGTTTTGCTCCTCTTCGTAGCCGCGCCTGGTCAACAATATCATCATGCACCAAAGACGCATTATGAAGCAGCTCAACGGAAGCTGCGGCAGCAATAATATTTTTATAAATATGTACATACCTTGAAGTAATCTTAGGATTTATCGATAAAGCTGAGAGAAGAACTATGGATGGTCGAAATCTTTTACCGGGTTTTAGATTTAGGTGTTTGATGATATTTTCAGAAAGATATATCTTGCTTACAATTTGCTTTGTTAGAACCTTCTCCACAGAGACAAGATGTCCTCTAATGGGCTGTAAAATGAAGTCGGAATCCATTTTTGTAAGTTATCAGAAAAACGTCATAAGTCAAAATAGCCGTCGTCTATTATTGACGAATCAAGACAAAAAATCCATACTAAAATCGAGGTTATTAGAATAATGCATCCGATTACAATTTTAGTTATTTGCAATTGATGAATATTTACGATTATGTTTTCCTAGTCATGCTGGCCTTATCCACAGTCGGTGGTTTTTTCTTCGGACTAGTCAAAACATTTTCCAAATTCTCTTGTTTGTTTATCCCGTTCGTAATCGCATATACAGGGTCCGATTTGATAAGGAGCGAATTAATTGAGAGATTCGGATTTTTTTCCGGATATGGGTCCAAATTCATTGCTAGTCTATTTGCATATATCTTTTTGTATCTTTCATTAAGAACTTTATTTTTTCTAATAGAATCTATTATCAAAGCTCTGAATATGGG
>CAJXCX010000011.1:0-12460 GCA_913051685.1 uncultured Spirochaetales bacterium | reverse complement strand
AGATATCAGGATTAAGTTTCGAAAAAGTAATTTTAAAATTAATGGAGGCTGGGGTTGATGCATTGCCAGGTGGAGGGGCAGAAATTTTTGCCCCAGAAGTTAGAAAAAAGATTTGCTCACCAAAAACCACAGGAAAATCATGGCTAGAAATACATGAAGCCGCACATAAACTAGGATTGCCTTCTAACGCAACCATTTTGTATGGTCACTTGGAATCAATCTATGATGTGATAGACCATCTAGACCAATTACGAAATTTACAAGATAAGACTTCTGGATTTTTAGCATTTATCCCAGTCCTGTTCCAGCCACGCAACACGAGACTAAAGAATATTAAGCCATTTCCTTTTTCCTACGACCTCAAAGTTCATGGATTGGCAAGGTTGTTTTTAGATAATTTCCCTCATATAAAAGCTTATTGGATTACCCTTGGAGAAAAAGCTGCTCAAGTGACTCTTCATTATGGAGTATCAGATGCGGATGGGACAATAGTTTCAGAAAAAGTTATTCATGATGCAGGAGCAAAATCCGAAATAGGACATACACGAGATTTTCTTGTGAACATGATTAAAGATGCGGGTTATTTGCCTATCGAACGAGACGCACTATACAATGAATTAAAGGTTTATGAGTAGAAAGCTCCAATAGACGAAATCTTTTTTTTATTGTATAAATATCACTCTATTGCATGTGGCGGTGTAGCCAAGTGGTAAGGCGACGGTCTGCAAAACCGTTATACCCCGGTTCGAATCCGGGCACCGCCTTAATTAATTCAGCCCGGGTGGCGGAATAGGTAGACGCAAGGGACTTAAAATCCCTCGGTCGTAAGATCGTGCCGGTTCGAGTCCGGCCCTGGGCAATCTCTCATGATTACTACACTCAACTTTTGAGGAATTGTTATTTATCCAATGCCGATTCATCGATTTCGTAAGACCATGAATCTAGGACATCGTATAAATCTTTATTTCCTAATGCGGCACGAGAAAGTGTTCTTGAGACATATTTATTAACCCTTATCCATACAAGGCATGCTGCTAAAAACCCGGGAATGGACACCCACCATTTTGGCAATGTGTATGTAAATATTTTAGTCTCTTCCATGTTAAATGGAATATAATTCTCAATTATATTAAAAAAGAATGCAATCTCGGGAGCAGAGTGTTTGAACTCTATAATGCAAACGAGAAGAACAGAGAGAAACAAGATGATAGCCGCTAAGTAATATCCAAGTAATGCTATACGTCGAATTGATGTGTAACGCCTAAAAATAGATAAAGCCCAAAAATTTTCTTTATTTCTTATGAGCCTGAAGGCTTCGTCGCCTTCGATTCCGAGATTCAACGAGTTAGACTGACGCAAATCCGTAATTTGCTCGAAAGATAAACGGACACTATTTTTATAACCGGGCCTGGCTACAAATTTACTCCTCATCTGTTAATTATAATTTATTTTTTATATTCTCGATATGGTGCGGTGTAAGTGTCTGGCCATTGATGCTCCATTCTTATTCCTCATCTTCAAAATTTCCGCCTAAATCGTCATCTGCATCTTCAATTTCACTTAAGTCGTCGAGGTCATCAATTTCTTCTAGTTCTTCGTATTCACCTTCATCCTCTTTGTCATCGTCTTCATCTATTGAAAAGTCATCTTCTATTTCGTCGTCTGAGCCTTCCTTGTCTTCCCAGATTTCTTCATCATAATCGATATCATCTTCTAAGTCGTCCAATATTTCTTCTTCAAAGTCGGCAAACTCGTCATCTCCCTCGAAGGCTAATATTGTAATTTCTTCTTCGGAAAGGTTTTCTTTTTGATTTAGCAAGATAGGCCCCCTTATAATGAACTACAATTTAAAATATATATAGTTGATAAAAAGTCAATAGGGCAAATTATTAAGTACTATTTTATTGGTTTCTGTATAATTATGTATATATTTACTATATTGGTTATTTGCGAGGAGTAATCTACAAATGGCTGTTTCAAACATTGAAGATGCGATAAAAGATATAAAAAAAGGGAAGATGGTGATTCTTGTCGATGACAAGGATAGAGAAAACGAAGGAGATCTTATAGTCGCTGCACAGTTTGCAACCCCTGAGGTAGTTAACTTTATGGCAACTCATGGTAGAGGCTTGATATGCCTTTCAATGGACAATGAAAGAGCTAGTAGATTAAACCTTTTTCCGGTTAGTGACGATGCTAAAACAAACATTGACTCTACCGCGTTTACTATCTCGATTGATGCTAAGAAAAATGTTACAACTGGTATTTCGGCTCAAGATCGCTCGACAACAGCGTTGTTGGTTTCCGACGATTCATCAACTCCATCTGATTTTAATAAGCCCGGACATATGTTTCCGTTGGTTGCAAGAGAGGGTGGAATCCTTGTGCGGGCTGGACACACTGAGGCATCGGTTGACATTGCTAGACTGGCAGGATTAAAGGGATGTTCCGTAATTTGTGAAATAATGAACGACGATGGAACAATGGCCAGACTGAAAGACTGTGAACGCTTTGCTAAGAAACATAAAATAAGAATTGCCACAATTGCAGATTTAATTGGATACAGATTGCAGAAAGAATCTTTGGTAGTTCGTACTGCATCGTGCGAATTGCCAACTACCTTTGGAGATTTTAAATGTTTTTCTTATCAGAGCAGCATTGACAAAAAAACACATATAGCATTAGTTTTAGGTGATATAAAACCCAACAAAGAATTCCTTGTAAGAGTTCATTCTGAATGCTTAACAGGAGATATTTTTGGCTCGCACAGATGTGATTGCGGTTCTCAATTAAGCAAAGCTCTAGACATGATAAAATCCGCAGGTGCTGGCGTCTTATTGTATTTGCGACAAGAAGGTCGAGGTTTAGGTATTGCTCATAAGATAAAAGCATATTCTCTTCAAGAAGCAGGTCTTGATACCGTTGAGGCCGATGAAGCATTAGGGTTTAAACCCGATTTGCGCGAATATGGCACTGGCGCACAAATATTGAGGAATTTAGGTTTGAAGAAGATTAAATTGCTAACCAATAATCCGACAAAGGTTGTTGCGTTGGAAGGTTTTGGTCTTTCTATTTCCGAGATAATCCCAATTGAAATTGAGCCCGGCAAATACAATGCGAAATATCTTAAGACTAAAAAAAGGAAGTTGGGCCACAAACTAACTTTAGTGGAATAGTGAGAACCGTTTTTAAAACAAAGGATTTTTTTTAGCATGGCCCGTAGTAAAAAACCTTTAATCTATATAATTGCCAGTACCTTCTATAGAGATATTTCTTTAAGACAGATAAAGAATGCTCATGGTGCTCTTCTGGGGGAATTGAAAATTCCGGAAAATCGAATCAAAGTCCTAGAAACCGAGGGTTCGCTAGAGCTTCCTTATCTTGTTAATGCGGTCTGCAAAAAACATAAACCTGATGGTATTGTAGCGTTGGGATGCATTATTAAAGGAAAGACAAATCACTTTGAACTAATTTCTACTTCTGTAGCTAACAATTTAATTCAGATAAGTTTACGATATAATATTCCAATCACCTCGGGGATTTTGACGGTTACAGATAAGAAGCAGATTCGTTCACGGACAAGTGGGGGTTCGAAGGACAGAGCAATTGAGGCAGCAAGAAGCCTTGTTAAATTAATTCGTATATCAGGGAGCCTATAGAATATGAGATATTGGATAAATCGAAGAGCAAGAGAGTTGTCGCTGAGATTTATGTACGGTTTAGATGTTAAGTCTTCAGACGAACCTCTAAGCGCGGTTGATGTTAAACATAATATTTCATTTTTTTGGAACACCAATCCTGTTAGTAATTACTATATGCTAAAGAAAGTAAGGATTGATAATAGCACTATGATTATTATTGGTTGTTCGTCCCTAAAGAACAACAGAATCTTTCTGCGAATAATTAATTATGACAAGTTTAATCAAATCGTATCGAAGGCGGGCAGGGAGGATAGTTTTAAACTCTTTCTAAGGAGTTATAATTCAAACGAAAAAATCAACAACGATGATACAAATTTTTATAAGATACTACGAGATTTGTTTGCGAACTCACGTAAAATTGTTACAAGAAATATAATTAAAAACAAAGCCACGGAGATTATCAGAGGTTGCGTAAAGAACATTAAACCTATAGATGATCAAATAGGTCAAAGCATTAAGAATTGGAGATTTGAGAGAATTAACTCTGTAGATTTGAATATATTGAGAATAGCGGTATTTGAGATACTTTTTTCGAGAGGAATACCTGTTCCTGTCAGTATCAAGGAAGCTATCGTATTGGCACTGAAGTATAGTTCTGACGAGTCCTGTAGTTTTATTAACGGAATACTTGATTCGATTTCGAAAAGAGCTTTGCAATGATTGAAAAAGTAATCGAAAAACTGTCTGATGGGATAGATCTCGAAGCGAAAGAAATCAATTTTGTCTTCACAGAGATGATGAAGGGTGAGCTTTCAGACTCTCAGTGCAAAGCCTTTCTTCTTGCACTCAAAGCCAAAGAGCCTTCACCAGAAGAAATTTATCAAGCTTCTAGTGTGCTGTTAGATAATTTAGGGTACGAATCAAGCTACAATCACAAGCTTGATATAATTGATTTATGCGGAACCGGAGGTGATTCTAAATCTTCTATCAATGTATCAACGATATCATCATTAATTTTAGCCGCCATGGGTGTAAAAGTGGCCAAACATGGTAATCGCTCGGTTTCTAGCAAAGTAGGAAGCGCTGATTTGATTGAAGCCATTGGTATACACTTTGACAATTCTATTGAAGGTGCAATAGAATCAATAAATGATAAAAATTTATCCTTCTTGTACGCACCCAATTTCCATAAATCTATGAAAAATGTTGCGCATATCAGAAAAGAGCTTAAAACAAGGACCATATTTAATATTTTAGGTCCATTAGTTAATCCTTTGAGACCAAAAAAACAGCTTTTGGGTGTGTACGATAGAAGTCTCATGATTCCTGTAGCTAATGCTCTAATCAAACAAGGTACCGAAAAGGCTTTGGTTGTTCACGGTACTGATGGAATGGATGAGATTTCGAATTGCGCAGATACTTATATTGCGGAAGTGGATAACGGTAAAATTAAAGAATATAAAATTCATCCAAATGATTTTGGTTACATATCTTGCAATCAAAATGCCAATTCCGTAATAGATTCAGTCGAGCAATCAAAAGAAGCGGCACTTAGGATTTTAAGTGGAGAAATTAATCCGGATTTTCCTCATTCCGGGAGAGACGATGATCCCGAGAAAATTATATGCCAGATGAATGCTGGGGCGGCCCTGTATATATACGGCCGAGTTAATTCAATAGAAGAAGGATGCAAAATTGTTGAATCTTCCCTGGCTTCGGGAGACATCAAGAATAATCTATCAAAAATTATAAATTTTTAATATGAATATATTGGACGAAATAGTCGAAAATAAGAAAGAAGAAGTTGAGCTCCAAAAGAAGAATCTACCTCTTTCGAACCTAGAAGAGCTAATAAAAATAAACAATGAGGAAAACTTAGAAGAAAAAAAGAGAGATTTTTATGTGGCCCTATCAAAAAAGGATTCTATTAATATTATTGCTGAGATAAAAAAATCTTCTCCCTCCAAAGGGGTTATCCTTGAAGATTTTAAACCCGTTGAGTTAGCATATGATTACGAACAAGCTGGAGCTCGAGCAATTTCTGTTCTGACTGACGAGAAATTTTTTGAAGGAAAACTGGAATATTTAAATTCCGTTCGAGCTGTCACTACGATACCTTTGTTGCGAAAAGATTTTATTTTGGATGAATATCAAATAGTTCAATCAAAATGGTACGGAGCGGATGCGATACTACTAATAGGAAGAATTTTGGAGCAAAAAAGATTAGAAGATTTCCTAAGTATATCAAAAGAATATAATTTAGACGTATTATATGAGGTTCATGACAAAGAAGATATTCAAAAAGGAATTAAAGCGGGAGTCAAAATTTTTGGTGTCAACAATAGAGATTTAGTTGACTTCAAGGTCGATTATCAAAATGTTGTCGGCCTAGCTAGGAAAATACCTAAGGGTGGTTTGCTAGTAAGCGAAAGCGGAATTGAGTCTAAAAGCGATATAAACAATCTTTATAATCTTGGAATTAATAACTTTTTAATCGGAGAAAGTATTATGAGGGCTCGAAATAGATTAAGATTTATAAAAGATTTAATTAAGATTTAGATTGCATCTATCGCCTTCTTGAGTTCGTTAATTTGAAAATTCTCAACACAGCTTATTGAAATAATTGGTACACTTTTTATTCCAGTAAATTTTTTAATATCGCTTTTAAAAGAGCATATATCAATCTTGTTTAAAATTATTAACTTTATTCTGTTTTTTAATTTTTTGTTATACATTAACAATTCATTTAAAAAGACTTTGTGCTGTTTTTTTAATTCATCAATATTGCTACACGAAAGATCCAAAACTTCTATTAGCGACATTGATCGCTCAATGTGTTTTAAAAAATTATGCCCTAAGCCTTTACCCACATGAGCACCTTCAATCAATCCAGGGATATCTGCTATTAAAATATCGGCATCTTGAGATTTGTATACACCGAGATTAGGATCTAATGTTGTAAAAGCATAATTTCCTATACCGGCTTTCGAATTTGTTATTTTTTGTATAATGGAAGATTTGCCCACATTTGGAACACCAACAAGGCTGATATCAGATATTATTTTCAAATTCAAACTTACTCTTTCACGAATCCCTTTTTTCCCTCCAGTAAATTTTCTAGGTGCTCTGTTGGTGGATGATTTAAAATTTGCATTACCAAGGCCACCTCTGCCACCTTGAAGTATTTCAACTCTGTCTCCATCCTGAACAATATCAGCTAATTTTTTTTTGTTTCTCAAGTTCATAACTTCAGTTCCTAGAGGCACTTTTATAATTACATCTTCTCCATTCTTTCCAAATTTTTTACTTGAGCTACCACTTCTCCCATTTTTTGCTTTAAAAGATCGTTTACTTTTAAAATCTCTTAAGGACCTCATATCTTTTGTACCAAGGAATATTACATTACCTCCATCACCTCCATCACCTCCATCTGGACCTCCAAAGGGGATGAATTTCTCACGCCTAAATGATGCGACTCCGTCCCCACCATTACCCGAAATAATCTCAATTTCTATGTAGTCTAAAAAATTAGTCATTTTCTTATCCTTGACTTTAAAATCCCTGCGAAATATTATAGCATTTATGTTTTCTAGATTAATTTTACTTGTTTTTTCAGTTTCGCTTCTTTTCTCTTGTACCAGCAAGGTCATAATTCTCAAAGGGACCGATAAAGAATTATACGATACGATAATTGCGGAAATTAACAAAGAAAGAAAATATCTTATCTTAGGGGGTACGGATTACGGGAAACTTGAGCATCTAATGACCACACTGCAAATACGATATCCATATTCCGAGTATACTCGGGAAGCCTATGTCTTACATGGCGATATTGCGTATAAGCAAAAAAGGTATCAACTGGCAGTACAACAATATAATGAATTTATAAAAAACCAAACCAATCATCCAAAAATCAATTACGCACAGTTTATGATTTTTCTTTCTTACTCTAAGTTGATTCGTAACAAAGATTTGGATTTGGGTCCTTCGCTAAAAATCATTGAACTTTATAATTCACTACCACAATCTTATTTGGATAGTGAATTTATGGAAAGAACGGATAAAATTTACAACACGGCACGAAAATTTATTTTAAAGAGAACAATTTATATATCTAAATTCTATATCGAAAAGGGAGAATTTGGTTCTGCATGTAGTAGAATAGACAATGCAAGCGTATTTATTTCAGACCTAGTTGAAAATAGCTATGAGACCCAATACCTTAAGATTCTTTGTCTAGCAAAGGATAAGAGCAATGACGTTTCAATTGAAGATTTAAGGAATTCATACAAATCCAAATTCCCCAATTCTCCGTTTTTAGATGACTTAGATGAAATTTGATGAAACCAATAATTAGACTTAGCGCTTCCGATGTAGTTTACATACTCGATCAAACCAAATTGCCATTCAAAGAAGAATATGTAAAAACGAAGGATTTTAGAAAAATTATTTATGCTATACAAAAATTAAGTATTAGGGGAGCACCTGCTATTGGAGTCGCTGGAGGCTTCGCTTCCTATCTTGCTTTAAAACAATTGAAAAATGATAGTTCTAAACAACGTGCCGAAAAAATTTTATTAAGATTGAATTTAATTGAATCTGCTCGTCCTACGGCTGTTAATTTGTCATGGTCGGTAAACAGATTTAGGAAAATTATAGAATTAAATAATAACAAACAAATTCCTTTTGAATCTCTATTGAAATTGTTTAGGCAAGAAGCCTTAAAGCTCTACGAAGAAGAAAAGGAGGTTTCGCTCAGACTCTCGTCTCTGGGTGCAAAGCTTATAAAAAATAATTATAAAATAATAACCCACTGCAATACTGGTTCTCTTGCTACAACGGGGCCTGGTACTGCGCTAGGTGTTATTAAATTTGCTAATCAAGTTAGACATGGACTAAGAATTTTCGCAACTGAAACACGGCCGTTACTTCAGGGCTCAAGGCTGACAATCTGGGAGTGTCAACGAGACAATGTTGATTGCACTTTAATTTCTGACTCAATGGCCTCTCATATTATGAAAGACGAGAAGATTAGTTTAGTTATTGTGGGAGCGGATAGGATTGCTAGCAACGGAGATACCGCAAATAAAGTAGGAACTTATCAACTTGCAATAGCTGCAAAATTTCACAAAATACCCTTCTTTGTAGCTGCTCCGGTGTCAACTTTTGATTTTTCTTCCCGAAATGGGGCGCTCATACCAATCGAAGAAAGAAACCCTAATGAATTGCTGTCGATTGGAAAGAATATTGTCTCAAAGGCAAAAAAAGTTCGAAACCCAGCATTTGATATAACACCTAGAAAATTAATAACTGGAATTATAACGGAAGAGGGAATTATATATAGTCCGAGTGCTGATAAAATTAGAAAATTTAAAAATCACCATTTGTAAATCCTCCGTCTTCTTCAATACATGAAACACAATAGCGGGTAAATGGCATAGCTCTTAATCTTTCTTCGTCGAGAACTTCATTACCATAAGGACATTTTCCGTATGTGCCGTTGTCAATTCTTTTTATAGCATCCTCAATCATAATCAATTTTTGTCTATCTCTCTGATTGAGGGACAACAAAAGGTCTCTTTCTCTATCATTTGATGCACTATCGTAGAAGTCTCCGACATCATATTTAAGATGATCTGATTCGGATTTAATTATTTTTGTGATATCTTCCAAGATTTCTTCTTTCATATTAGTAAGAATTTTCTTTATCTCTCTCTTGAACTTAGCTGACAATTTTTTATTGGAACAAGTAGCGTTGAACTGTTCCACGACTTTAGCCTTCTTATTGGACTTATTTTGTGATGTGGATGCTGTTTTTTTCTTACTTTTTGAAGGAACTGTGTTAGCCATATAGAACTCCGAAGAATTATAAGATAAGCTTAAAAAATAATTTGTCAAGAATGTTCATATAGGATTGGTTTGTTAGATGTCTGAGAAAAAAAATGGTAGAGATTTTTGGTCTAGCAAATACGGCCTTATTCTAGCGATGGCAGGTAATGCAGTAGGCTTAGGCAATTTCTTGAGATTCCCGGTGCAGGCTGCTGAAAATGGTGGCGGGGCATTTATGTTGCCTTATATCATCTGTTTTATATTAATCGGTATACCTCTAATGTGGATAGAATGGGGGATAGGTAGGCATGCCGGAGTACTAGGGAAGGGTACTACTTTTGGAATATCAAATGTGTTAAATGTTGATAAAGGAATTCAAGTTTTTTCCTTGTTAGGAATTTGGATACCACTGATAATTTCAATTTATTATATATATATAGAGTCATGGACCCTGGGATATTCTTTGAATTTTCTAGTTGGAAATTTCGAATCTGGATTGACAGATATAGGAATGAAAATGAATTTTTTCAAATCTACTTTTGCAGATTATATTGGCTCTTCGGAAAACGGCAAAACGATGTTAAGCCCTTCTTTCTTTGCATACTCGTGTTTTTTATTAACAGTTTTTATTAATTACAAAATTATATCGAAGGGTATATCAAAAGGAATTGAGAGATTTGTTAAAATTGCTATGCCTGCACTATTTATAATGAGCATCTTCATGGTTGTCTATGTTCTTACACTGGAAACACCTGTCTCAAATTCGATAAATGGACTAAATTTCTTATGGTCCCCGAATCTTGATTATCTCTTTAGTCCAAGAGTTTGGATAGCAGCCGCAGGGCAAGTCTTCTTTACTTTAAGTCTAGGTTTTGGTGCCATAGTTACTTACGCGTCATTTGTTAAGAAGGGAGACGATATTGCGCTTTCGGGTTTAACGGCAGCGTCAATCAATGAACTGATTGAAGTAGTTTTCGGAGGATCTATCGTAATACCCGCCGCTGTTGCATTTTTGGGAGTCTCGGGAGCTGTTCTAGTTGCGCAATCTGGGGCTTTCTCAATTGGATTTATTGCAATGCCAGCTATTTTCGATGGCTTGCCATTTGGTTCTTATATAGGTTTCACTTGGTTTTTCTTGCTTTTTGTTGCTGGCCTAACATCCTCTGTGGGGATTTTACAGCCTGTAGTAACTTTTGTATCGGAAGAACTAAATTCTTACCAAAAACGATCTTCACGATTAGTCATGTTCGTGGTATTCATTTTTGCGCAATTCGTAATATTCTTCCCTGGATTCTTAGAAGAATTTGATTTTTGGGCGGGAACCATATTCCTTGTTATTTTGGCTCTAACGGAAATCTTAATTTTTACAATTTATATTGCTCCTGGAGACCATGTACGGACTATAAACTTAGGTAGCATGATAAGGGTTCCAACTATTTTTAATCAAGTCTTTAGATATTATCTGCCAGCTCTTTTGGCGATTTTATTTATCTCTTGGTTAATCCAAGATGTTCAGAGCGACAATTCGATAATTTTTAAATTTAATTTTTGGTCTCAATTAGCGAGAATAGTTTTGTTAGGATTATTCATTGGGATTTTTCTTTTAGTTGTTAAAAAGGTGTTTCAAAAATGAGTTTCGATTCTTTAATTTTTCTGATATCTTCATGGACTTTTATAATCTCCCTGCTAGTTTTTTGCCTCATTAAGCTCAATAAGTGATATCAATCTTTTTCCTTACTTCTAGAAAATCGGAGACAAGGTGTGTTAAACCAAAGAATAGAAGAGTAAAGCTAGCTATTGTTGCAAACTCATATCCTATTAGGGCAACCAATATCATGCCCGGACAAAAATATTCTCTTTTTAATAAAAAACGAAATTTTGCCATTAATCTATAAAAAAAAGACCGTCTCTCGATAGATGTTATTTTATCTATTTCAGAAGGATAATATGCGAGACTTCCATTTTTGGTCCGTCTAATCATAAAAAATAATATTGTGGTTAAGAAGATTATATATAAAAGAATATTCAGAATTGAGATTTGTCTTAGTATTATAATTTCAGGATTTACGGCGAAAAATTTTGGATTATTGACACACATGCTTATACCTAAAAACATTGAGAAGTAGGATAATTGATCAAGGGCTGTATCGAACCACTGTCCAAATTTTGATTCTTTTAATCTAATTCTTGCGACTTCTCCATCGCAGCGATCTAATATTGTAGACAATTGCAGGACTAAGGCCCCAATCAAAGGTAGGTTTGATGCGTAGAAAAAACCGCATGATATTCCAATGCAGCCCACAAAAAATGTTACCCAATTCGGATTGGAGTTCATTTTAACAAGGATTTTACTAATAGGAATCGATATTTTACTATTTATGTTCTTCGAAATCCAACCACTAACATTTTTACTAATATGATTAAATAAGAAATCGCTTGATGCACTAGTTCCAATTTCACTTAATGTTATTTTTCTTGGCGGATCCATTAAAATCTTTTTCTTTAGTAGTTCTTTGAGTTGAATTAAATTAATGGAACGAGGATCGAAAGCTTCTTGATCTTTTTCTTTGAGAAACAACATCCCTAAATCTTCGTTCTCTGAGTTGTGAGCAACAAAAGAACCATTCTCATCTTCGATAGTTTCAAGTAGATTGGTTAACTGCTTTTTGTTTATAACGACATTATTTTGTATGATTAATAAATCTTGTTCTTGAGGAAGATTATTCAATGAAGCTTCTGCTCGGATTCTAAAACCAGGATGACGTTCACCGAGTTGTTTTAACGGAAGAGCGTCGCTCTCACAAATCAATATTGCTTCGTTATAGCCTGCGCTACCTAAATTTATCAGCGTTCTCTCGAATAAGCTAATATCGGCAACTTTTTCTTGATTAAATGAACTTAGCTCCTCTGAATCTACACCCTGACCTTTGCATAGAAGAACTATAAGCATTTTATGTGTATTACACTACTCGTAAATTTGAACTAGGTTT
>CAJXCX010000010.1:0-12758 GCA_913051685.1 uncultured Spirochaetales bacterium | reverse complement strand
AGTTCATCCATCTGTTTCCTTAGCCTAGCAATCTCAGAAGAAATTTCGTGAGGGGATATAGTTGGATATTGATCCAAATCAGGTTCGTGATAATCAATGTTGTAGATTGAAGAAATATCAGAATCCACTTTCTTTTTTATCGACTTAGGAGTTATCTTATTATTCTTGTTGAATTCCAATTGTTTTTCTCGCCTCCTATTGGACTCTTGTATGGCGGCTTCCATAGATTTTGTTATTTCTTCAGCATACATTATCACCCTTCCGTTCAAATTTCTTGAAGCTCGACCAAACATCTGAATAAGTGATGTCGTGGACCTCAAGAAACCTTCTTTGTCCGCATCTAAAATTATTACCAATGAAACTTCAGGAAGATCGAGACCTTCTCTAAGAAGATTTATCCCCACCAAAACATCAATCTTATCACTTCTAAGCTTTTTAATTATCTCAATCCTCTCAAGAGTATGTATATCAGAATGCATATATTCTATTCTTAAGCCTAGATCTTTAAAATAAGTAGTCAGCTCCTCGGACATCCTCTTTGTTAATGTGGTTATAAGAACTTTCTCCTTTTTTTGTATCGTTTTGTTTATCTCAATAAGTACATTGTCAATTTGATTTTTTGCTGGTCTCACCTCAATCTCGGGATCGACAAGGCCCGTAGGCCTTATTATTTGTTCAATAATATTATTTGAGCTTTTTTCGATTTCATATTTAGCTGGTGTGGCGGATACATAAACAATTTGATTAATTTTTTCCTCAAATTCTTTTATATTAAGTGGCCGATTGTCGAGAGCTGAAGGGAGCCTAAATCCATGATTAACCAATGTCTGCTTTCTACTTCTATCACCTTCGTACATACCTCTTATTTGAGGAATCGTTTGATGACTCTCATCTATTATCAACAGAAAATCATTTGGGAAATAGTCAATCAGCGTAAAAGGTGGGTCGCCTTCTCTTCTTTGATCAAGATGTCTGGAATAATTTTCTATACCAGGACAAAAGCCCATAATCTCCATCAATTCTAAATCTTTAATTGTTCGTTCTTCAATTCTCTTCATTTCCTCCAATTTCCCTTTTTTCTTGAAAAAACTTTTCTGTTCTTTTAACTCTTTCTCGATTGACTCAATAGCTCTCTTGGTAGTTAGTTTTTCAACTACGTAATGCGACCCTGGAAATATAGAAATCGATTCTACATCTCTTATGGTTTCCGAAGTATAAGAATCAATTTCATAAATTTTTGATACATAATCTCCATCAAATTTTATTTTTATAGCTTTATCATCAATATTCGAAGGCATAATATCAACATAGTTGCCAATAGCTCTAAATTTCCCTCTATCAAGCTGCGTACGAGACCTTGAGTATTGCACCTCAACTAATTTGTTTAACAATTCATCTCGTGACAACTCCATTCCAACTTGCACTTTTGTTATCATGTCAAAATAATCTTTTGGTGATCCTATACCGAAAATACAAGAAACGCTGGAAACAATTATCACGTCCTTCCTGTCAAAAAGAGCACTGGTTGATGCATGTCGCAATTGATCAATCTGATCATTTATTTTTGAATCTTTAGCTATGTATGTATTTGTAGACGGAACGTATGCTTCGGGTTGATAATAGTCATAATAACTAACGAAATAATGTACAGCATTGTTAGGGAAGATTTCTTTAAATTCTTCAAACAACTGAGCTGCAAGGGTTTTATTGTGAGCCATGACAAGTGTAGGCTTATTAACCCTTTTGATAACATTTGCCATTGTGAAAGTTTTTCCACTTCCAGTTACCCCCAAAAGTGTTTGCTCCTTCTCCCCCGTGATTATATTGTCAGATAGCTTATCAATGGCCGAAGGTTGGTCGCCTTGCGGTCTATAGTCAGTGCCAATATCAAAGAGTAAACTCACAAAAATAATTCTAACGGATTATTAGACAATTGACTTTTTAATTTCTTTTTGGTTTTCTTCCTCATATGAAGTCTGTTGTTTATCTTGTTGGTGCTGGCCCTGGTGATCCTGGGCTAATAACGGTTAAAGGCAAGGGCTTGATTGGTAATGCTGATGCTATCGTATATGACTATCTTGCCAATCCCTCCCTTCTGAATCTTACAAAAAAGGGTTGCAAAATCATAAATGCAGGTAAACGCTTAGGATTTAAAGCTTTAACTCAAAAACAGATTAATAAAACATTAGTCAGACTTGCAAAAAATGGTTTCAAGCAAATTGTCCGATTGAAGGGTGGAGATCCGTTCCTATTTGGAAGAGGAGGAGAAGAAGCAGAAGAGCTAAGAAAAAATAAAATCAAATTTGAAATAGTTCCGGGAGTTACGTCCGCTATTGCAGTTCCAGCCTATGCCGGAATCCCTGTTACTCATAGAGATGTAACAAGCACATTGGCAATCGTAACTGGCCATGAATATCCAGAAAAAAACAAAAGTTCAATTGACTGGGCTGCTCTAGCAAAGATGAAGTCGATAGTCTTTCTGATGGGCACTAAAAATCTAAAAAAGAATTTAAACAATTTAATCTCTAACGGCATGTCAAAGAAAACTAGGATAGCTGCAATAAATTGGGGGACCTACCCCTCGCAAAAAACAGTTGTAGGAACCTTTGAAGACATATTTGAGAAAATAAAAGTCAACCAAATCAAATCACCGTCAATCATCATAGTTGGTGAAATATGCAAACTAAGAACAAAACTAAACTGGTTTGAGAAAAAACCATTATTTGGAAAGAATATAGTTGTAACAAGGGCAAGAAAAAATGCTAGCGCTTTATCAAAAGAAATAATGAATCTTGGTGGCAACGCAATCGAAATCCCAACAATTGAAATAAAACCTAAACCATCTGGGTATATTCAGACAAATTTAAAAGGCATTACCGATTATGAATGGCTTGTGTTCACTAGTGCAAATGCAGTAGAAATATTCTTTGATGAATTTATTAAAAAGTTTAAGGACATAAGAAAGATGGGCGATGTAAAGATTGCCGCAATTGGATCGGAGACAGAGAGAGCAATCAATAAATTAAAATTAAATGTTGATTTAGTACCAAAGAATTTTACAGCAGAAGGATTAGTAGCTGCATTTAAAAAGATAAAGGTTAAGAAATCTAGAATATTTATACCAAGAGCCTCAATGGCAAGAGACACTTTGGTTAAAGAATTAAGATCTATGGGTAATACAGTTAAAGAAGTTAAAATTTACGACACGGTTTTACCTTCAAAAAACAATAAGAAAGAGATTCAAAATAGCATCTACAAGCAGAAGGTTGATTACATAACTTTTACAAGCTCATCTACTGTAGATAATTTCTTTAAATATGTCAGCCCTGCAAGGATCAAAAACCAGAAGAACGTATCTTACGTTTGCATAGGGCCAATCACGGCAAAGACATTAAGAAAATACCAAATCAAACCTACATTGATTTGCAATAAATACACTATAGACAATTTAATAAAAGAGATTGTGAAATTTAATAAGAAATGAATAGATTTTTTGTTGATAAAAAAATAAATAGAGATCAAGAATTAAAAATTGAAGGTGATAATTTTCACCACTGTATAATCGTTCTTAAACACAAAGTTGGCGACAATATAATCGTTTTCGATAACACTCAAAGTGAATACCATTGCAAAATCATCGAGGTCAAGAAAGCATACTGTTTAGTTGAGATTCAGTATTTAATACCAAAAAAAGAATCTGGACCTAAAATTCATGTATACCAGTGCTTACCTAAAGGAAAAGCAATAGAAGAGATTATAGAGAAATCTGTTGAACTTGGTGTAACTCGACTAATACCAGTTGTGTCTGAAAGAACAATAAAAAAACCTGAACAAGTAAAAAAAAGGTGGCTAGATATAGTTGAAAGTGCAACGAAGCAATGTGGAAGGAATGATATTATGGAGATATTAGAGCCAGTCCCTTACTTAGATATATTCTTAGATAATAAATCTGATTTAAAAATAATTTTTTATGAAAATAGCGAAAACAGTATTGACAACAGGCCTTTTAGAAACGCAAAAAATATATCAATAATTATAGGTCCCGAAGGAGGCTTTAGCGAAAAAGAAATTGCTTTAGCACGGTCAAATAGCTTCTTAGATGTATCGCTTGGGAATACTATTTTAAAATCAACTACTGCACTAATTCTTGGTGTAGGAATAGCAAGACTATTTGCTCAAAATTCATAAAATTTTTGCTATAATTTGTCTATGAAGTAGATTTCAAACTTAAAGAGTATTCAAAATGATAATTTTTTAACTTTTTAGGAAAATTAATTTAACTGCTGTCATAGCTAGAGCAGTAACACCACAACAACAAATCATTGTAATTACAAATGAATATCCATTTCTAAGCATATAAGGCAAAAGTAGAAACATGGGAACAGTAGCAAGACCAAAATATAGTATCTCTAGACTGAGATTTGCAATCCTTTCAGTGTCTTTCGTCTCATAATAAATCCAAGAAAATGTAATAAGTGACACCAACGGAAGAGCTATTATAATTGCAGCGAGAACTGTGCTCCGTTTAGATATCTCTGAGGCTAAAACTATTACCGCAGATGAAATAAGTAACTTTAATATATACTGGTTCATTTTTTAACTCCTTTTTTGAATATTGTAAATCCCAGGGCCGCTAAGATAAAGATAAGAAAAATTATCCCTACCACACTTTTAGTATTTAAAAAAATATCATATTTTTTAAATTTAAGATTAAGAGCATCCCCCTTCCTTATATTCTTAATAGAATATGTAGTGTATTTTTCATCTGTTAATTCTTTGATTTGGGTTTCTTTTTTCGTATACTCCAAACCTTCAATATCAAAAGATAATATGTTTTCTGGAACAATTATAGCCAAATTGGGGATATCATTTAAAAATATCTTTGATAGTGTAGTCGACAATAAGTTTAGTTTGACAACGTATGTAAAAACGACCCTCCTGTTTCCTGGGGGCATAGGTAATGTATCCGTAATTATATTATCTGAGACTATAAACGTATCTTTGTTTCTGTGGGGAAAACCTAGATTGATTATTTTTGGAAATAAAGAATAGGAACCAACATGTCTGATCTTCTCGCTAATATCATTCGTTCCCACAAAAATATTTCTTGAAAGATTATCTATATTGATAATTTCTGCGACAATAATCGATTTGCTGTCTTCATCATACGTTATAATCAAATGAACAGAGCTTGTTTTAATACTCGATTGATTCTGTGTAGTTTCAAAAACAGTTAAATCTACCTTCTTTTTATTTTCTTCAGGAAGAAAATAAAATTTATCAGTCGAATACTCAATGCCGTCATAAATCAATTTGATTCTGTAAGCAGAATTTCCGGGCAAATTTTTAAATTTAAAATATCCATCTTTGATAATCACTTTTTTTGTCGATAAGATTTTGTCAGCCATAACAGCTTCAAGTTCAATTGGTTCATTTTGCAAAAATTTATCCGTAGTAAAATTATTAATCCTTCCTTGAATTAGAACTTTTGAGTTTCTCTCTACAATGTTTCTGGTATTCCTTATATAATTCAACAATTCCGTCGCTTCCGATAAGTCGACACCCAAGTTAGGCATTGGCGGATATTCCTTATTGATTGGCATCTTTGAATATTTCTCATAAATGGACTGTGGATTGGTAATCCAAGATAAAATTTCTTCATTAGAATATTTATCAAAAATATTATAAAGATCTGGGCCGACGAATGTCCCCCTGCCTATAACGTGACAGGTTATACATCTTCTTCCTACAAAAATATCTTTACCTAAATTGCTTTCTGCATTGATATCAAATGAAAAGAATAGAACGCAACTAAAGAAAATTGCTAAAAAGAAGAATGTAGGATTCTTTTTATTCATGAGCCCTAATTATCCCAATCAAATTTTTTCATTTTATTGTTATCTTTAAATAGTGGATAAAAAATATAACTTAATACGACAATAGCAAGTAGGGCTGAGAATATTATATCAATCATTTGTTCCTCTTTTTTTCATGAATAGCATAATTCCACCAAATATAGATACAAGACTGCCTATCCACAATAGTGACACCATAGGGTTAATATAAACCTTAAAATTAAAATTACCCTTTGGGCTTCGATCCATTAATATGACATAGTAATCCTTCATTAAAGTTGAATGTATTGCGACCTCCGTTTCTTTGTTGATGCTCCTGTTTCCTTTGTATTTGTAATTATTTTGTTCAGGATTTAACAAGTATTTTTCATCCGCATCGTATAGTGCCAATTTTGCACCTAGTATATTTTTTGCTTCATTTTCCTTTATATAAGTGTCAATGAGTTCTACTTTGTAACTCTCAACAATAGCGGTCTCCCCTTTTTTTAAACTAACATCGTATTTCAAAGCAAAGCTAGAAGAGAAATTGATACCTAGAACAAGTAAGACTACCCCGAAATGAATCAGGAATGCGTAATATCTTCTGATTTTTATGGAGATTATTTCTTTGATTCGCATTTTGTTTCTTAATTGAATTTTAAAATCCATGACTAGCTCTTTAAGCAAGATAGTGGTCACTAGCAAAGACAAGAAAACAACCAAAGAAGTTTGTATGCCGCCTACTAGGACAAAACTAAAAATCCCTACTAGTAACGAAATCAGGAATGGGGTAAAAATAAATTTGTATAGATTCATCGTAGTACCTTTTCCCCATGGGATTACAGGAGCAACGGACATGAGAAGCATAAGTAGTAAAACGTTTGGGAAATTGACCGTGTTATAGAAACTTGGTCCAACCAATATCTTCTCTCCTATTATGGCTTCAGAAAGAATCGGGAATATCGTCCCGAGAAATACGGTTAAAGTTATGACCAGAAAGAAAATATTATTAAAAATAAAGAGGCTTTCTTTCGAAACAAGTGAGGTTACATCCTTGTCGGACGAAAGGAACTCCCTATTTTTATAATAAAAAAAGATCCCGATTACTAGAACCAATAGTATAAAAATTATAAAATAAGTTCCTATTGGTGATTCGGCAAAAGAATGCACGGATGAAATTAGACCACTTCGTGTTATAAAAGTTCCAAAGATGGACAAGAAGAATGCTATAAAAATTAGAACAATATTCCATTTCCTTAATAAGCTTCTTTTTTCTTGCGCCATTGATGAGTGTACAAAAGCTGTCAGAACAAGCCAAGGCATCAATGCCACATTCTCAACTGGGTCCCAAGCCCAGTAACCACCCCACCCTAATTCTAAATAAGCCCATCTTGAGCCCAACAAAAGACCGCCAGATAAGAAAATCCAGCTAAAATATGTCCACCTTTTTGAAATCCGTATCCAATCATCCGATCTATCCTTAGACAGAACGGAGGCAACAGAAAAAGCAAAAGGTATAGTTAAGGCAATATATCCAACATATAGAGTCAGCGGATGTATCGCCATATAGATGTTTTGAAGAATTGGGTTTAGCCCTCTTCCATTGCTCAGTGGTTGAGGTAACGTTTGGAACGGACTTTCAATAAATACAATTAAAAACAGAAAAAAGCCTAACACTAATAAGGCAACATTTTGAGTTGTTGGAACCAATTTGTTTGTTGACTCAGAAAAAGTAATTATTGCAACGTATATAGAAAGTATCCAAGACCAAAGCAACAAAGAGCCTTCCTGGCCTGCCCACAACGCCGTTAATGAGTACAAAACAGAAAGATCATTGCTCGTATTTTTAGCAACGTACAAATTAGCATAATCTTTAGTTATTAACAAATAAGCTAATAAGCTAATTGAAACTGTAATAAGAATAAAAGTAGAAAGAATACATCTTGAGCCAACATGGACCAATCTGTTATCTTTCTTCAAAGCACCTCTTGAAAGAAAAAAAAGTCCCACGATAGAAACCAGAAGAGAAACAAAAAGTGAGATTTCCCCAATACTATTCAGCAAGGCTTACCCTGCTGTCTTCTAACGCTTCGTCTTCATATTTCGTTGGACACTTAGCAAATAACTTGTTTGCAAAAAAGATGTCATTTTGTATCGTTCCTTCAACAACGGCTTCAATTTCATCTGTAAAAATATCTGGAATCACGCCTTTGTATTTGACATATATAGTAGATTCTTGATCCGTTATATTGAAAGATATTGACCCATCTTCATTTCTATTGATTGAACCTCTTTCCACAATTCCAGATACTCGCAATCGTTTAAATTTACTAAAGGATCCTCTCTCTCTAACTTCCGATACGGTTAAGTAATACACTAAGGAAGATTGGACGGATTTAAATATAAGAAATGAAAAAAAAAGCAATAGAACAGTAGCTAGTATCTTGATTTTTGTTTTGGGACTCATCACTCAGTCCTTCCTGTTGGTTTTTTTATTAATATACAGAAGGTAAGCGAACAATATAGCCCAAAAAGCAAGTTGAGAGTAAAAAAGATGCTCCAAGGAATTAATTACAAAATTCATCACAAGTATTTTAACTTCGAATCATTTTTTATCTAGCTTTAATCTTAAGCTAATCAAGTAAATATATAGAAACAGGAATGCCCCTAGGGTTACAAGCAATGTCTCCATCATTGCAGGGGAGATACCACCTCCTTCTCCCCCAAAAACTACTGGAGATACTCCTCTCATTACCCTTACGGATATATAAACTATAGGAAGATCAATAAAGCTTATTATCGCGAATACCGCGGCATATTTCGGAACTCCAACCTTAGTAGACAGTTTGTGGAATATAAGATACGAAGAATACAGAAGGAACAAAATAAATGTGGTCGTCAATTGAGGATCCCAAGTCCACCAAGTTCCCCATACAGGCTTTGCCCAAAACATTCCAGAAACGATTGTTAGCAATGTGAACAGTACACCTATTTCAGCATTTCCATACGCAATCCTTGAATGCTCATTGTTGTTGCCTAATAAGAACCTAACCGAATAAATAAGATTTATAATAAAAGCAACGGTAAAGACTAAAACATACCCCATATGAAAATAGAAGATTCTCTGAACATCGCCCATGATTTTTTCTTTTGGCGCATAATTAAAAATCATGTACAGACTAATTGTCATTAAGATTCCTAAGAGTGGAAGGCTAATTTTGGACAACAATGAAAACATGAATCACCTTCTCACGGAACAACTAAAGAGGATTGGACAAATCGCAAGAAGAAGTATATCGAACGCTATAAGTACTTGTAAAGAAAAAGAATTAATAAATACGGAAAAGTGTGCATGGTTAATTTCAATAAGTGAATTATGTGACAATATAAGAAATGGGACAATAAGTGGGTACACCATGATAAGCATAAATTGCCCCTCTGTTTTAACTCTTTCTAGCATCAAGGAGAACATCGTTAATATTACCGACAATCCCAGCAAGAAGAATACAGTCAATATTGCAAAGTTCGGCAACTTGTTAAAGAATAAGCCACTAGAAATTAACAGAAATGTTACAAATACGACTAGACTCATAAAAATGTTAAGGATAAAAGCAAATAAAATTTTCGATAAGCAAAAAAGCGACATATCTATAGGGGCATTAATAAGAATCAAGTCCCCACTTGGTGAAATTTCTTGTCTTGAAATTCGTTGATTAGTCATTAAGCCAATTATTAAAATTGATAAAAAATATAGGTGGATGACATTATCAGAGTCATTAAAAATAAGCAAAATTAGAGATATCGTTGGGGCCAGTATTAATAAATACATTAAATTCAATCTTTCTCTAGACTCACTAAGAAAGTCCTTTCGCAAAATCATATAAAGAATCGAAAAATATTTTTTATTCATCACAAACCTTACAATTCAAAAAATCCAGTTGGATTTAATACGCTAACAAATGAAGAGTTGTCCGAGATTAAAAAGGTCGCTCCATTTTTATTATATTCATCAATTATCTGATTCAAACTTTCCACAGAATCGGCATCTAAATAGCTATAAGGTTCGTCAAATATCAGAACCTTCGGGTTAGCCAGAAAGGCTACTATGAGGGATATCTTCTTTTTAATACCATCGGACAGCTGATTTATTCTCTTGTCTAAATATGTTTCAACGTTAAACGCATTAATCAAATCAGTAATTTTATTTGATTTTTGTGATATAAAGATTTTCGAAAAAAAATCTATATTCTCCCTTGCGGAAAGAGAACCATACAAATTTGGAGATGGGGGTAAATAAAAAATTTCATTATAAATTGTGTGATCCCACTCTCTAACATTCTTTTCAGAATAATAAATATCACCTTCGTAGTCCTCAATTTGAGAACTAATTATTTTCATCAATGTCGTCTTACCTGACCCATTTATGCCTTTAATCCAAAAAATTGATTTTTCAGAAATATTGAAGCTTAATGATGTAAAAACCAAGTTCTCATCATATTGTTTTTCTAAGGCAACGATTTTCAACAAAGTTTTCACGATATATAACTTTACTTAATAAGGTCGATAAATTAAAATTTAAAAAATGAAATTTCTACATACTATGATTAGGGTTAAAAATCTTGACGAATCGATTGATTTTTATACCAACACAGTAGGACTAAAGCTTGTACGCAGAACAGATTACCCACACGGTAGCTTTACTCTAGCATTCTTATCTACGAATGAAGTCGATGAGGAGCCATTTTTGGAGTTGACTTACAATTGGGAGGTAAGCAAATACGAACTTGGTAATTCATTTGGTCATATCGCCCTTGGGGTTGATGATATACATACCGTATGTAGAGCAATAAAGGACAAAGGCGGTAAAATCACTAGAGAGCCGGGTCCGATGAAAGGGAGTAAGTCTATACTGGCATTTGTCGAAGATCCTGATGGATACAAGATAGAGCTATTGCAGAGATAAAGATGATTTTGATTTCTACTTACAAGACTTATTTATATATAATAACTACATGGATTTAAAATTACTAAAAGAGCTTTGCGATACACCCGGAGTTCCTGGGTGTGAAGAAAATATCAGCCATATAGTTCAAAGAGAATTAAAGAAATTTGTAGATGAAATCATTATCGACCCTATGGGAAACACGCTATTCAAAATCAATGGCAGTGGTGGTCCAAAAATCCTAGTAGATGCCCATATGGACGAAGTTGGATTTATTATCTCCCATATCGAAGAAAGTGGTCTGATAAGAGTAGTACCTCTAGGTGGCATTGATCCTAAACTCTTCTACGGTCAAAGGCTTACAGTATGGGGAAAAGTTCCAATCGAAGTCACTGTTGGAGCGATACCTCCTCATATTAGAAAAGATGGTGACACTGCACCTGAAATTGATGATTGCATTATAGACAGTGGAATAGAGTATAAAAAACTAAAGGGTTTAGTTAAAATCGGTGATCCCGTAACTTTTTCAACATCATGCATCATTGATAACAAAAGAGTCCTATCAAAAGCCCTAGATGATAGGGTTGGCTTGTTCGTAGCGATTGAGACAGTTAAAAAAATTAAAAAGAGAAGTCTCAAATGTCAGTTAACAATATCAGCATCTGTTCAAGAAGAAATGGGTCTCAGAGGTGCAAGGATTATCAACTCGAGAATCAATCCAGATTTCGCAATTGCCCTAGAAGGAACGGTAGCAAATGATTTGCCTGGAGTACCAAGCCACAAAGCGTTAGCTCGGTTGGGCAAGGGGCCGGAGATAAGAATCTCGGACAAGTATTTAATTGCGGATAGAGATTTTAACAATTTTATTGAAAAATTAGCCAAATCAAAAAAAATAAATTATCAATTAACCGCGAAAAATGCGGGTGGAACAAATTCTACGGCCTTTCAGGTGACTGGGTTAGGATCTAAAGCTACAGTGTTGTCCGTACCGGTCAGATATCTTCACAGCCCCAGTTCGGTTTGCTTCCTAGCGGACATACAATCTACAATAGAACTTTTATCCCTAACAATATCAAACATCCAGAAATTTAAGCCATGAAAAAAAATATAATTATTGATATATTCAATAGAAGTTTTAGGGATTATCCCCTAGTGATTCGAAATTTAACTCCTGTAATAATCAATAAAATGGCCGAATTTAAAATAGACATACAGGATTTATCACTCCTTGAAACAATATCCGTATCAGAACTCGATGAAATAATAGAAAAAATAAGAATGGATAATCAATATTTGTGTCAGAACGAAGATTTACAGAATCTTAAGAACCCAAAAATTGTAGACGAATTCATAGAGAATTTCTTTAAAGAAATACACAACAGTATCGATCTTGTTTACAATTTAATTATCAGCAAGCAACTTGGGGGATGAGGTCGTTTACAATAGGTTAAAATATTGCAATTAACCGATAATCTGTTAAAAATATAGTGCAGAGATTATGGTGCAGTACCCTTTTTTTCTTGTCGTATTGGTTGTTCTCATTAGCATCCCGCTACTTAGTATTGCAATTTCCAGAATCGTTAAGTTTATAATTGGCAGAAAAAGTAATACATCAGATTCCATATATGAATGTGGCGAGCCTAGTATTGCGAATTCCTGGCAACGTATACCTATATCATATTTTAAAATTGCACTAATATTTATTCTGTTTGACGTCGAATTAGTCTTTATCTTTCCATGGATATTGACCTTACAAAACCCATCTGAACTCTCTTATATTTCATTTATCACTTTCGTAATAATATTATTTATAGGATGGATATATGCCTATAAGAAGGGGTATCTGAAATGGGAAATGTAGAAAGATCTTTAAAAGAAATTGGTTCTTTCATGAAGCTCCCAGGAGCGAACCTCTTTGTAACAAGCACCACAAAACTTTTCAATTGGGCCCAAAAATCTAGCATTTGGCCATTGTCTTTTGG
>CAJXCX010000009.1:0-13637 GCA_913051685.1 uncultured Spirochaetales bacterium | reverse complement strand
AAGCTCGTTCTTAATATCCAAATAAAAACAGAATTAAAATCAATTTTTGTAAAAAGAAAATATACTTCTTTAAACAAGAAGCAAGCTTTGTTTCCAGAAGGGTCAAATGTAATTCGCAATCCAATAGGCACAGCCTCGGGGTTTTCTTTAACAAAGAGTTCAACCAAGTTCTATTTCTTACCGGGTGTGTCTAAAGAATTCAGTCCAATGTCTCGGAATACCTTCCTGAAAGATTTAGCTAGAGAAAAAAGAAAAAGTAATCTTTATTCCTTCTCTAAAACCTTAAAAATCTTTGGGTTGTCTGAATCTGAAGTTGCGGAAAAGATTAAAAAAGTAAATTCTAAAAATACTTACATCGGCTATCGACCTTACAGGTTTGAAGTACATCTAAGATTAATATCTACATCAAATAAATTGCGTGATGCAAAAAGAGAAAATCAGAATATTGAAAGAAAAATTCGTAAGTTGCTAGGTCTTTACATTTATACGGATCAGAATCTTACTTTGGCAGAGCACGTTGTTTCTATGCTGTTAAAGAAAAAACTTAAGATTACTATTGCTGAATCGTGTACGGGGGGGCTGCTTTCCGATATGATTACAAATGTTCCTGACTCTTCTAAATGTTTTGACTTTGGCTTGGTGACATATAGTAATGAATCAAAAAATAATTTGCTCAAAGTTAAAAACAAAACTTTATTGATTCATGGGGCGGTAAGTAAACAAACGGTTTCTGAAATGGTAAAAAATTTAAACGATCTCTCTAACTCCGATATGTCTATTGCTATATCTGGAATAGCTGGTCCTGGCGGTGGCACAAATGACAAGCCTGTCGGTACGGTGTTTATAGGGATGAGCAAGTCCAAGAATATCGATGTAAAAAAATATCTTCTCTATGGTAATCGGAAATCAATCAAGCTGAGAACGTGCTTAATCGCCTTAGATAGAATTAGAAACGAACTAATTTCTTAGCTTATGGAAACAATCTGCTAAATCCTGTATAGTATCAAAAAAATCCTGTATAGTATCAGAAAGGAGCTCAAATTGTCCGAAACTAAAAAAAATACTATTGAAAAAGAAAGCGATGAAAATAAAAAAAAGTCATTAGACGCAACGGTTTCTGCGATTGAAAAACAATTCGGCAAAGGATCAATTATGAGGCTTGACGATGACTCTAGGGTTCAAAATGTCAAGGCGGTATCTACTGGTTCGATTGCCTTAGATAGCGCGCTGGGAGTAGGGGGCTTTCCTAGAGGAAGGGTGGTAGAAGTCTACGGACCTGAAGCCTCAGGAAAAACTACTCTTGCTTTGCATGCAATTGCCGAAAATCAAAGAGAAGGAGGAACTACCGCATTCGTTGATGCTGAACATGCATTTGATCCAACTTATGCAAAAGGTTTGGGAATTAAAACGGACGAATTACTGTTTTCTCAACCTGATTTCGGCGAGCAAGCATTAGAAATAGTTGATCAACTTATTAAAAGCTCGGCGGTTGATATGGTTGTGATAGATTCTGTTGCCGCCTTAACTCCTAAGGCAGAATTAGATGGAGAAATGGGTGATAAGCATATTGGTCTTCAAGCTAGATTGATGTCGCAAGCTTTACGAAAAATAACATCCAGCGTCTCTCGCTCCAAGACAACTGTTATTTTTATAAACCAATTAAGAATGAAGATTGGCGTTCCTTCGTATATGAGCCCGGAAACGACAACTGGTGGGAACGCCCTTAAGTTCTATGCCTCGGTAAGACTTGATGTGCGACGAATTGCTTCGATAAAGACACCCGATGGGGTCATTGGTAATAGAGTTAGAGTTAAAGTTGTTAAAAATAAAGTTGCGCCTCCTTTTAGAGAAGCCGAGTTTGATATCATTTTTGGCAAAGGAATTTCAAAATTTGGTGAACTAATTGATTTGGGAGTAGAATTTGGATTTGTTGAAAAAGCGGGCGCCTGGCTTTCTTATTCCGGTGAAAGAATTGGACAGGGTCGAGAAAATGCTCAAAAATTTTTAGGGGAAAATTCGAACTTGGCAAGCAATCTTGAAAATGAAGTTAAAAACCAAATTGCTTCAAAGAAATAGCTATTAATGGTCTCCCTTAATATTGAAACGTCTCAAAATACAACGAGTGTGTGTCTATCTTCAGTAGATGGCATTCTTTCTTGCTTAGAGAGAAATAATGGAAAACCAAACCACTGTGAATTGTTAATGCCTCTAATTAAAGAACTATTTAGAGAAAGTTCCTTAGATATTAACGATTTAACTAGTATAAACGTCAATGTTGGACCGGGTAATCTTTCGTCTTTGAGAGTGGGCATATCAACTGCGAATGTATTTGGTAATTTTGCCCAGGTTCCAGTGTATGGAATTCCATCTTTCTTATCTTATGCGTTTAATTATTCATATAACAACAAAGATTTAATAGTTCTCTTCGATTTAAAGAATAATCATTTTGCATATGCACGATTTTGCCAAAACAATTCAAAAATTTCTCTGATTGAACATAATTTCAATATAAGCCTTAAGGATATGGACTGTATTGATACAAATGATTCTATTATTGTTGGAACAGGCTTAGAAAAATACAAACAAATAAACAGAGGCAATCTTTCTGATACACTGGTTATCGATAAGAATTTTCGAGCAAGCTCCAAATTTCTTTCAAAAGTTGATTTGAATTTTCAAAAGGAATTAATTTCTAATAAGATTCCATTGGTACCGTTTAACAGCTATTCTTTTGGTAGTTAAAAAAGAATTAATATATAATAATCGCAATGAAAACATACTTAGGTGCAGAACTTTTTTTTGAGTCTTTATACCATCTAGGGGTTCGAACTATCTTTGGATTACCTGGTGGTTATGTATTAAAAGTCTATGATGTTCTACCAGCGTATTCAAAAAAAATTAAACATATACTAACTCGACATGAACAAGCTGCAACTCATATGGCGGATGGTTTTGCGCGAGCAAGTTCTTTGCCAGGAATAATTCTTTGTACATCTGGACCTGCTGCTACGAATACCGTTACTGGTATCACTACTGCTTATATGGATTCGGTTCCCGTACTTATTTTTACCGGTCAAGTGCCAGTCCCCTTTCTTGGTAGTGATGCATTCCAGGAAGCGGATCATATTGGTATTACTAGATCATGCACTAAGCATAACAATCTAGTCAGAAAAGCAGTTGATCTTCCGAAGGCAATCGCTGAGGCATATCATATTTCAACTACTGGCAGAAAAGGCCCGGTGCTTGTCGATATGCCGAAAGATGTCTTAATCAGCGAAGCCGAGTTTAAAATACCTAACCAAATTAAACTACCAAGCTATGAAGACAATCCTATCTTGCAAAAAAAGGATTTTAAAACTTTTATATCTCTACTTAAGTCATCAACTAAGCCACTTCTTGTATTTGGTAGGGGTAGTTGTGATATGTCGAATGTGAAAAATATTAGACGTATTCTCAATAGATTCAAAATTCCTTCGTTAACTTCTCTAATGTCTTTGGGAATTTTAGGCAATAGTAAAAGTAATTTCGGGATGATTGGAGACGATGGATCCTTTGCCTCATCAGAATTAATTAAAAATGCGGATTTAATTATATCTATTGGATGTAATTTAAATAAGATTATTCCAGAGGTATCGTTAAAAGATAAGAAACTCGTTGTGGTCAATATCGACAAAACGCAGTTTAATTATCTCAGAAAGGATAATCTTAATATTTATACAAATTCAAAATTCTTTCTTGATTCTTTTCAAGATACGAAGAACGAATTTCATTTCGAATGGGATAAAGAATATTTAAGCAACTTACATACTAAAAACTCTGAACAAAAATCAAATACAATCAGAGTGAACAAAAAAGCACTTATTTTTGATATCTTATCCTCTTTGTTGAAAGATGAAGCAATTGTGTGTTCTGATTTTAGTTACGAGGATGTGACCCTACAGCAGTTCTTTGAATTTACGGATTACAGAAATAGTATCTTAGCTGGAGGAAATGGTACTCCTGGCTATGGATTTCCTGCCGCAATTGGAGCAAGTTTCTCCAGACCACGATCAAAGATTGTAAGTATTTCTTGCGGAGTTAATTTTCAATTTAGTATGCAAGAGATGATAGTAGCAAAAGAACAAGACTTAGATTTAAGTATTATTGTTGTCAACGAAAGTAATCGGAACCAACAACAAAAAGCTCCCGATTATAAGTTAATGGGAGAGTCATTTGGAATTAAATCTTTCAAAATAAAAACCGACAGGAATATCAGAAAAAACTTAAGTAAATATTTAAATCACAAAGGTCTTCGTTTAATCGAGATTGCAGTCTGATTACTATATAATAGCTAAAAATTAGTTTATTATATTCTCTTTTGAAAGGAGATGGTTTTTGCGCCATATTTTATCGATTTTAGTTGACAACGAACCGGGTGTGCTTGCGAGAATTGCAGGTCTCTTTACTGCGAGGGGCTTCAACATAGAAAGTCTTTGTGTCGCGGAAACGGAAAATCCCTCATTATCAAAAATAACACTAGTTACATCAGGTGATGATTGGGTAATAGACCAAATAGTTAAAAGATTTGAAAATATGATTAATGTTATTAGGGTTAGAGATTTCTCTAGTACTGACAGTATCCAGAGAGAACTTCTTGTTGCTCGAGTTGTTCCAACAAAGGGCACTAGGCCTGAGGTCTTAAGAATTGCAGATATTTTTAGATCAAATGTAATCGATGTGGGATCAAAATCATACACATTGGAACTTACAGGCAATAAAGATAAACTAGAAGCTTTTGTGGAAATTCTGAGGCCGCTTGGATTAAAAGAAGTAACTCGAACCGGATTAATATCTTTGCCTAGAGAGAAAAAAAAATAAAGGAGATTTAATATGAAAATTTTTTACGAAGAGGATTGCAATTTGAAATTGTTACAAGATAAACACGTTGGAATAATAGGTTTTGGAAGTCAGGGCCATGCCCATGCTCAAAATTTGAGAGATTCAGGAATTAACTTATCTGTAGCCGAGCTGAAGGGTGGACCAAGTTGGAACAAGGCTGTATCTGCTGGTTTTGATGTTGTCGAAGTTCCTGAATTAGTATCAAAGTCGGATATTCTAATGTTTCTAGCTCCCGATACAAGTCAAAAAGAAATCTATGAAAAATCTGTAAAAGATAATTTGGTACCAGGAAAATATTTAGGGTTTGCCCACGGTTTTAATATTCATTATAATCAAATCGTTCCCAACAAAGATATCAATGTATTTATGGTCGCACCTAAAGCCCCAGGACATACAGTGAGAGATCAATATGAAAGTGGTGCAGGTGTTCCGGCACTAATCGCTGTACATCAAGATGCATCTGGTGATACAAAAGATATATCACTTGCTTATGCATCTGGTATAGGATCTGCTCGAGTGGGTATTATCGAGACAACCTTTAAAGATGAAACCGAGACGGATTTGTTTGGCGAACAAACGGTTCTCTGCGGAGGCTTATCAAGTTTAATCCTTGCTGGTTTTGAAACATTGACCGAAGCTGGCTATCCACCAGAGATGGCTTATTTTGAGTGTTGCCACGAGGTTAAACTGATTGTTGATTTGATATATGAGGGTGGAATTTCTAATATGAGGTATTCGATTAGTGATACCGCAAAATATGGAGACATAACAAGGGGCCCAAGAGTTATTGACAGTAAAGTCAAAGAAAGAATGAGGAAAATTTTAAAGGATATTCAAAGTGGTGAGTTTGCTAAAGAATGGGTAGAGGAAAATGAATCGGGAAGACCAAACTACACAAGGTTGCTCAAAGAAGGAGAAACGCATCCAATTGAAGATATTGGAGAAACGTTAAGATCTATGATGACCCCGCTTTTCCGCAAGAAATTGGTGGACAAAACTAAGAACTAATGAAAATAGATTACGATTGGTCAGTCGCAAAAGAGGGATACCTTCCAATCCTAACTTCTTTTTTTGTCTGTTGGCTTGGTACAGCATTTTTTGGCTTATCTATAATCTCACTAGTTCTTTTCGTTTCGTTTCTTGTCGTTCTATATTTCTTTAGGGACCCCGAACGGATTTTGCCAAATATGGATGGAATAATTTCACCTGCCGACGGGAAAATCGTATCGGTCGACGAATCTATCGAATCTGAGTTTACCAAGGAAGAGATGAATAGGATTTGTATTTTTTTGTCGATTTTTGATTGCCATATCAATCGGTCCCCAACTGATTGTGTAGTAAATAAGACTATATATAATGAGGGTAAATTCCATTTAGCCAATTCTGTTAAGGCAATTGAAAACGAAAGATTATGTATTCATTTAAAAACGGATTCGGATGACGATATAGTGTTGATTCTATATGCTGGCTTTATAGCGAGAAGAATAATTTCTTATATTGCCGTTAATCAAACCTTGAAACGAGGAGAGCGAATTGGGATAATTAAGTTTGGCTCAAGGGTTGATATATATGTACCCAAACATTTTAAAACTGACCTAAAGAAAGGGAGTCATGTAGTAGCAGGGGAAACTATATTGTATAAGATGTTAAATAACAATGAAAAATAAAAAAATAATTTCTCTTATTCCAAATCTTTTAACCACCATTGCTCTGTCTTTTGGATTGCTAGCGATATTCAACATAGTGAAACTTTTACCACTAACTAATCAAGAATTTATTGGAATTGAAACGGAGTTCTTAACAGAAAAATCTCTATGGTGGTCTTGTATCTTTATTTACATAGCTGCTTTTGTGGATTTTGTTGATGGTAAGATTGCACGACTTCTAAAAAATGATTCAGAATTTGGAATGCAGTATGATTCGTTGTCTGACTTAATTTGTTTTGGATTTGCACCATCTTTTCTGATTTACGTTTTTTATCTTTCTTCGTATGGAAAATTAGGAATGATGTGCTCAATTTTTTTAACTATATGCGTTGCTCTTAGACTTTCAAGATTTAATGCCTTGTCTCACAATGAAAAAAACACTTTCTTTGTGGGCTTGCCTAGTCCAATGGGGGCAGGTCTTATAATTTCACTTATGTTAATTGATTATAAATTTGCTTTTATTTCACAGGAAAATGTGAAGATTATCTTGTTAATTTTTTCCCCTATAGTCGGCATGTTAATGGTAAGCAATATTATTTTTACTAAGAAAATATTTCTCAACCAGATTAGGAAATTTAATGCGCTAATTATTATATCGATACTTTCGATAGCAATTTTGACCCATATCGAAGTTGGGTCGTTTGCTTTATTCTACTTTTACTTATTTTTTAGTTTGACTAAATTTGCAATGATGAAATACAGAAAACGCCATACCACGACTTCTGAAATTTGATTATATGCCAGAAAAAATCGATCAATATTATCTAGACAATGGCCTCAAGGTCATTCTGAAGAAAGATGAGTTTTCACCTGTAACCTCACTATTCGTTTGGGTTAATACCGGAAGCGCCTATGAGAATGATAAGGAGAAGGGCCTAGCACACGTACATGAGCATATGATATTCAAAGGTACATCACAACTACAAGTTGGAGAAGTATCAAGGCAAATTGAAGCTCATGGTGGAGAGGTAAACGCTTTCACTTCGTATGACGAAACGGTATATTACACCACTCTTTCAAATGATTTTGTCCACGTTGCGCTAAGTGTTTTTTCCGAATGTATGCATGATGCTTTATTTGATGAAGGAGAGTTAAAGAAAGAACTTGAAGTTATCCTTGAAGAAATCAAAATGGGAGAAGATTCACCCAATAAAGTCTTATGGAATATGATATGCGCAAACGCATTTCAAGATCACCCCTACGGTTTGCCCATAATAGGTACCCCAAAGAGCGTAAAAAGTTTCGCAAGAAAAGATTTACAATCTTTTTACAATAAATGGTATCAACCAAAAAATATTAAATTAATTGTAGTCGGTGGTGGAGAAACAGGCGAACTGAAAAATAAAATAAATCAAACTTTTGGCAGCCTTGGAGCTAAGAATGTCAATACGATAAAGCTAAATGACGATTTTAATTACTCTGGATTACAGGTCCATATTGACCATAGGGAAGTGAATGAATGTTATTTCGCTCTTTCTTTTAGAGCAGAGAAAACATCCGATTTAAAATCACCTATTCTTGATGTATTAGGAATAATTTTAGGAGTTGGTACAAGTTCTGTTTTGAACAAAAGACTCAAAGAGGATCTAGCCTTGGTTACTTCCATATACTCTTATAATTTTTCTGCGAGGCATGGAGGAGCTTTTGTGATTGGTGGGACCTTGCTAGAAAAAAATATTAAAGATGCATTAAGATTAATCGTTTACGAAATAAGAAAAATAATTAATTTAGATTTTGATTCTGATCAACTAAAGAGGGCGAAAACAGAATTGTTAACACAAAATCTCTATGAGAACGAAACGGTACAACGTCAGGCTCAAAAAATAGGTTATCTCGAATCTGAAGCTGGCTCAATCAAATTTGAGGAGGATTATCTGGAATGTGTTAAGCATGCAACTCCTGATGTAATACAAAATGTAGCGAAGGAGTTTCTTCACATTAACAATCTAGCTTTGAATTTAATATTTCCGAAAAATTCCAAGAAACAGGATGCTGACGGTTTCAAATCGATTCTTAATAAAGCATTTGATGAAAAATTACAATTCTCCAAAAACAATTTTGAGACTTTTAATATAAAAAATTATTTAATTGAAGACGTACAATACCCGGAACCAACTTTATTGCAGTTAGATTGTGGAATCAATCTTATCGTTCTACAAAACAGCAAAACTCCTCTAATCTCTCTACGATCTGTATCTTTTGGTGGTTCAAGATATGAAACCAGGTCGTCAAACGGTAAATTCAATATGTTGTCTGAATTGTTAACAAGAGGTTCAAGCAATTACACAAAAAATGAGATTGCAATGAATACGGAAATTTTAGCGGCCGACATAGAGGGCTTTTCTGGCAAAAATAGCTTGGGGGTTAAGATGGTTGGGCCGAGTGCCAATTTAAAAGAAGTGGTGCCAATATTTTCTGATGTTGTTGCTAATCCAATATTTGAGGACTCTGAAATTGAGATTGTAAGAAACGATATGCTTTCTTATTTGAATCGAAAAAAACAAAGCTATGAATCCATAGTTGCTGAAAAATTCTTCGAATTACTCTTTAATAAGCATCCGTACTCTTTAAACCAGTTTGGTACTGAGGAAAGTGTTAGCAATATAAAAAGAAACGATATAGTGCAAACTCATGAAGATTTTATTTCTAAAAACAATATCTTGCTATGCGCGGTTGGTAATTTTGAGGTGGCTCGTTTGCTTGAAGAATTAAACAGAAACATTTCTTTTAAAAATGAAGAGAAAAAATTACCAAATGTTGCCTTGTGTAGTCTAATCGATAAAGATATAGTTGAATCAATCAAATTAGGAGACAAGCAACAATCTCACACGATAGTTGGAACATACGCACCAAGTCTGGACTCGGAGGATAGGTTCTCGTTTAATGTCCTTGATGCAGTTCTATCTGGAATGGGAGGAAGATTGTTTATGGAGCTAAGAGAGAAGAAAAGCTTAGCTTACTCTGTTCATTCTTTTTTTAAAGCCAATTTAGATTATGGATATTTTGGTATTTACATTGGTTGTTCTCCTGAAAAGAAAATGCAGAGTATTGATGCAATTAATAATGAATTGGAAAAACTTATTGAGAAGGGTATTACAAATGAAGAATTGGAGAGAGCTAAGAATTACCTAATTGGTAGAAACGATATCTCTCTTCAGAGGAATGCTTCAATTAATGCCAGAATTGCTTACGCAGGACTTTACGGTCTAAGTCTAAATGAGCCGTTTGATTTCTCTTCGAAAATCAAAAGTATTTCTCAAGACTCAATTAATTCGGTAATTGAAAAATATCTAAAAGGAAAGAGCAAGGTTACGGTATCTGTGGACCCTTCTTAGCGTTAGGAGGTGGCTTTAAATTGCTTTTCTGTGGATTGTCATTATATTTATTTTTTCAAACAGCACCGAAGTTTGTTGTGTTGGGAGCGTGGCGGAATTGGTAGACGCACTAGATTTAGGATCTAGCGCCTTCGGGTGTGGGAGTTCGAGTCTCCCCGCTCCCATTTTGGAGTGACCGATATGAGTTTTAAAATAAGCGACGTAAGTAAAACCGAGAAGAATGCACAATTTAGCATTGATAAGTCTGAAGTTTTAAATAACTATTCTGAAATAGTAAAACTTTTTCAAAAAGATGCCGATTTAAAAGGCTTCAGGAAGGGTAAAGTTCCAATCAATGTTGTTGAGTCAATTTATTCGGAACAAATCAATGAGGAACTTAAGACGAGACTGATAAACGTTCATCTTAGAAAGCTAGCGGTGGAACAGAAAATCAATATAGTTAAAACAAAAGATTTAGAACATGGAGATGTTAACAAGAATGCCGATTTCAAATTCTCTTTGAATTTTGAATTTATACCGGAGATTAAACTCGCAAAATATGATTCACTGGTGGTGAACAAAGAAATATTTTCTGTGAAGAAGAAGGATGTTGACGATGCGATTAATAGTATTCTGACCAATTTTGCTTCCAATGAAGAAATTACAAACAGGAAGAAAGTAAAGAAAAAAGATATTGTAAGTATTAATTTTTCGGGCGAACTTGATGGAACCCTTGTTAAAGATTTGACAAGAGAAAACGCCATGGTAGAAGTGGGAAACGAATCATTAATTCCAGCAATTGATACTGAAATCAATGGGATGAAAATTGGAGAAGAGAAGATATTTGATGTTGATTATCCTAAAGATTTTCCTATCAAAGAAGCGGCGGGGGTTAAGATGCAATGCAAAGTTCTTGTAAACAAGATATTTAAAAAAGTCACCCCTAAGCTCGATAATGAATTCTTAAAGAAAATTGGTCTTAATTCTAAGAGCGAACTCAAAGAAAGAATCTCAAATGATCTTAGCAAATCATATGAAACAAAATCGGAAGGTACTCTCAGAAAAAATATCGGCGACAAATTAATGTCAGACAATGATTTTGATTTTCCTAATTCTTTTATTGAGGCTGAAGAGACAAGATTGTCCAATGAGTATATGAACAGAATGAGCCAGCAAGGCATAAAAATTGATGAAGTTGATAACAAAACAAAATCAGTTATTAGCGAATCTGCAAATCGAAATGTTAAATTGGCACTCATTTTTGCAGAAATCGCTAAATTGGAAAATATTTCTGTTGCTGATGAAGAAATCGAAGCTGTTTTAAATTCAATGGCTAAAGCTCAGAAGGCTTCGATTAATAAAATCAAAAAATATTACGAAGAAAACAACTTACTTGACGATGTGAGAGCCAAACTTACTGACGAAAAAGTGATTCAATTGTTAATTTCAAAAGCAACGATTAAAGAAGTTAAATCTAAGAAGTCTTCAATAAGTTAAGCATTCTTCTTAATTGACTATAAATATTGATTAAATTAGAATCAGCATATGTCTTATTTTATACCTTACGTTATAGAACAAGGCTCTAATGGCGAGAGAGCTTACGATATCTATTCAAGATTGCTCAACGAAAGAATAATTTTTCTTGGAGGGCCCATTGATGATAATGTAGCCAACGTAATTGTTGGACAGTTGTTATTTCTTGAGTCAGTTGACTCCAAAAAAGATATCCATTTATATATCAATTCGCCAGGTGGTAGCGTAACGGCGGGGTTAGCCATTTATGATGCCATGCAGTATGTTGGACCTGATGTGGCAACGTTATGTTTTGGCTTGGCGGGTAGTATGAGCGCGGTGCTTCTGGCAAGTGGCAATCCTGGAAAAAGAAATTCGCTACCTCATTCTACTATTATGCTTCACTCTGTAGGTACTGAGCTTGGAGGTCAATTCCACGATTTAGAAAAAGAAATGGAAGAGACGAAAAGAAAACAAGGCATATTGGCTACGATTCTTTCAAAACACGTAAAAAAAGATTTGAATCAAATTAATTCTGATATTACGAGAAACTTTTATCAAACAGCCGAAGAGGCTTTACAATATGGAATTATTGATACTATTATTACCAAAAAGGCAAAGGTAGGATGATGGCTTCAAGTAAGGATAGTCTTAAATGCTCTTTCTGTGATAAGTCTCAAAAAGAAGTCAAGAAGCTTATAGCCGGACCTACTGTCTATATCTGTAACGAATGTGTTGCGTTATGCACTGAGATTATTGAAGATGAAGCAATACACGAAGTTTCTCCCGCAGAAGAGACAAGCCTTCCAACGCCTCAAGAAATCAAAGCACATCTAGATTCCTATGTAATAGGTCAAGATCAAGCCAAAAAATATTTGTCGGTTGCCGTCTATAATCACTACAAAAGAATTAGTTATGATGTAAAACCTAAAAGAAACAAAAAGGCTTCTGAAGAAGTAGAAATTCAGAAAAGCAATGTCATGTTTGTCGGACCCACAGGTTCGGGGAAAACGTTACTAGCTCAAACCCTAGCAAAGTTTCTCAATGTTCCTTTTACCATAGTTGATGCTACGTGCTATACTGAGGCCGGTTATGTCGGTGAAGATGTAGAGAATATGTTATTTAGCCTACTTCAATCTGCGGAGTTTGAAGCAAAAGATGCGGAGAGAGGAATAATCTATATTGACGAAATTGACAAAATCGCAAGGAAAAGCGGAGATAACGCCTCTATAACAAGAGACGTATCTGGAGAAGGGGTTCAACAAGCATTACTAAAAATTATAGAGGGCTCGGTTGTGAATGTACCACCGAAGCAAGGGAGAAAGCACCCCCAACAAGAATTTATCCCACTTGATACTACTAAAATATTATTCATCTTAGGGGGTTCGTTTAGTGGCCTAGAAAAAATCGTCGCTTCAAGAATAGGAAAGAATACAATCGGTTTTGGCAAAACCGAAAAAAAGTCTGTAAAAGATTTTAATATAGACGAATGTCTGCATGCCGTACGCCCTGAGGACCTTGTTAAGTTTGGTTTTATACCTGAGTTTATCGGTAGAGTTCCGGTCGTAACGGCTTTAGATAAATTAAACGAAGAATCTTTAATAAGGATTCTAACTGAACCTAAAAATGCTCTTGTTAAACAGTATCAGAAATTAGTTAAAATCAATGATCAAGTTTCTCTTGAATTCACGGAAAATTCTCTAAGAGCAATAGCTAAAGAGGCGATAAAGAGGGATACTGGCGCAAGAGGATTAAGATCAATTGTTGAAAATGCTATTTTAGAATTGATATATCAAATCCCCTCTCTAGATGGACTCAAAAAATGTCTTGTTACAGAAGACGTGATTATCAAAGGGAAAATGCCACTTTTAACTTATGATGATGAGGTAAAATCAGCCTCGAACTAGGAAAAACAGCAAAAAATTGCTTGTTTTCCTGTATTTTTGATGATTCTTGTTAATTTTACTTGCATAACTTGATTTAATGGTTAACTTCATAATATATACGCTCATTGGAGGATTGTAGGATGAAAGAACCTTATAGCATACCCCTTTTACCTTTAAGAGATGTAGTTATCTTCCCTCACATGGTTGCGCCATTGTTTGTAGGTAGGGAAAAGTCAATACGAGCTTTAGAAGAGGCGATGGATAATGATAAGAAAATTCTTCTTTCAGCTCAAAAAGATGCAAAGACTAACGATCCAGGTCCGGACGATATTCATTCCATT
>CAJXCX010000008.1:0-14689 GCA_913051685.1 uncultured Spirochaetales bacterium | reverse complement strand
CAAGAGGCTCGATTATAAATCTGAGCTCAACGGTTGGCAGAGAGCCTAGGGCTGACTGGGGGGCATATGCGGTATCAAAAGCGGCTATTGAAGCGATGTCGACCATACTAGCTCAAGAATTGGAGGACTCTTCTGTAATAGTAAATACTGTTAATCCAGGCGGGACAGCAACTGCGATGAGAAAAGAAGCCTTTCCTAGCGAAGATCAGTCTACCATCCCCCAACCTGAGGATGTTCTTGCGATTTTCTTGTATCTATGTAGCGACAATGCCGCCGAAACAGGTCGACAGTTTGATGCGAGAGACTACATAGGGCTATTGCAAAATTAATAAAAGTTTATATATTGATTAAGAGAAAAAGGAGTCTTAAAGATGCCAATTTATGAATACAAATGTCTTAAATGCAAGAAGGTGTTTGAAGAGTTGCAATCTTTCAACGACCCAGATTTAACCAAATGCCCACACTGTAAGAAAGGGAAAGTTGAGAAGCTAATATCTTTATCTTCGTTTCAATTAAAGGGTGATGGTTGGTATTCGACTGATTATGCTAAGAAGCCCAAATCCACCCATACCGCAACCCCATCTGAGGGGCAGGATGCGACAAAGCAATCTATAGAATCCTCTACTCCAAAGAAAAACGATAAAGCAGTTGCAGATTCAATTAGCAAGGATGTAAAAAAAGCTAGAGGAAAATAATTAGATTTACAAATATTTTAAAGAACTATGTTAAGCATTGAAAATCTAAAAATTATTTATTATTTCCAATAGCTTGTTTTCTTGAAAAGAATCGTTTAGCTCCACTGTGTTATTAACCTCTACTGGTTGATTGAGCTTGAACCAAGACAAGCAACCTTTTGCTTCTTCTATATCGTAGGATGCCTTTTTTGGAAACTTGATTTTTTGAAGCTCCAGAAGATAACAAACAAGAGGTTTTTTTGGTCTAAAATTGAACCTTTCGACCAGATATGATTTTTCCCAATGGTGGTAAGGGTCTAGCGGTTCCAATTTGTCAATGGAGTCTATTTCAAAAGAAAGTTTAATTCTAGCTATATATTCAAGATCAAAATCCCCTGTATATTCGGCGGCTGTATTCTGTAAATAATTTTCATACTCGTTTTTCACTGTTTCTTTCGATTCATGTTCGAATGTTTTGAATATACCAAAATACGAGCTAGCTTCTTCGAATTCTTTTTCATGTATTCCGCCTTTACGAAAAATGAGCCCAACTTTTTTATGTTCAAAGAACCTTAGGGCTGAAGACCATTCTTTTAATACCTGTTCTATAAGCATGATTAATCTTTTTTTGTAAATTTAACTGGATGATTACCTGTCTTAATTAATCCATAACTTTCTTTGGCTATATTGTAAGCACTCACAAACATAAGCGAAGCAATCATTAAACCGGCAAAGACATCTGGCCAGTTTGTTCCCCATAGATAGACTAAGTATGCAGACAAAATAATTAAAAGATTGCCAATCGCATCATTTCTGCAACATATATACGCACTCTTAATATTGATGTCATCATCTTTAAAGCCTGACATGAATATAACCGTAGAAATGTTAACCATTAGGGCGGCAATCCCAATTGAACCTACTAAGAAATGGGAAGGTATTGATCCGGTTTGGATATTTAGAAATGCATGATAAAGAGCTAGTCCTCCAAAAAATACCCAAAAAACGCACTTAGCGATAGCAAGTTTTGCCTTGCTTTTGATGCTTGCACTCAAAAAGAATACGCTGGAACCAAGAATTATTGCATCACCCACATTGTGCCCACTGTCACTCAACAAGGCTGCGGAACTCTCGATAATTCCGTAGAATAGCTCGACTCCGAAAATTATAAAATTCAATAAAAAAGCAATGAATAAAGCATTTCTTTCACAGAAGTAACAATTGCGATCAATTGTATGATCTAAATTAAAGCAAAATCTTAGCTTTTTCATCATTTTATTATACATTAAATATTAATGGACTTAGGAATTGATAATAGGTTTGCTATTGTATGCGCCTCAACAAAAGGCTTGGGTTTTGCTATTGCCCAGTCTCTTCTGGCGGAAGGCGCAAAAGTTGTTATTTGTTCATCAAAAAAAGAAAATCTAGATAACGCATCGGAGCTTTTAGACGACCAAGGTTACAAGGAAAAATATTTCCCCTGCCTCGTTGATTTGTCAACGCCTGAAGGGGTTACGAGTTTATTTGAATTTTCTTTGTCACACAGTGCAACAATTGACATCCTTGTAAATAATTGCGGAGGCCCCAATCCAGGTAGTGTAAGCGACATCAACGAACATCAATTGGATGATGCTATAAATAAAAATTTACGCAATACGTTCAATCTTACAAAGCTGATACTTCCAGTCATGAAGACTAATAATTGGGGAAGAATAGTAAATATCACTTCTTCGTCAGCGAAACAACCTATCGACGGACTTCTCTTGTCCAATATTACAAGAGCTGCCGTTACAGCTTTTTCTAAATCGGTATCAAATGAATATGCAAGGTATAACATTATGGTGAACAACGTACTTCCTGGGAGAATAGTCACAGATAGAATAATCGAACTTGCAACAAACAAAGCAACAGAGACCGGTACAAAAATAGAGAAAATTCTAGAAACCATGGGGGACGATTTGCCAATTGCTAGACTAGGTAAGCCCGAAGAGTTTGCCCCTATTGTCACGTTCTTATGTTCCGAGATGGCAAGTTACATAACAGGTAATTCAGTTCATATCGATGGTGGACTTATAAAATCTTTATTTTAGTAATCTGTGGTGTAGATTTACAGAATGACATTTAAAGAAATATTAAAAAACACAGAGGACCAAGTTCTTAAGGGTCTAATATTGAAGGTAAAAAATGAAACCATGAAAAAAGAGATATCTTGGCACGATGTCCACCCTCACCTTTCAGAGCTTTTAAAGTATGATGAAAATATTTTTAATCAAGTTGTGAGGTTGGTTCTGAATAAGCAATTCAAATAATGAAAGTACTTAACAATATTTTAGAGACGATAGGCAATACGCCTATTATTAAACTTAACAACCTTTATAAAGACCAAAAAGTAGAGATATACGGAAAATTTGAAAGTCTAAACCCTGGTGGAAGCATAAAGGACAGAATTTGTCTCAACATGATTAATGAAGCCGAGAAAGAAGGATTAATTACCCCTAAGACGACTACGATTATTGAACCAACAAGTGGAAATACTGGAATTGGACTAGCTTTGGTTTGTGCGTCTAAAGGATACAAGCTAATTCTAACAATGCCTGAGGATATGAGTGAAGAGAGAAGGATGATGCTTGCCGCATATGGTGCCGAAGTAATTTTGACTCCAAAAGAAAAACAGATGCAGGGTTCAATAGAAAAATGTAATGAGCTACTTGATGCGATTGAGGATTCTTTTTCGCCCAAACAGTTTAACAATAAAAACAATCCTGAGATACACAAAAGAACGACAGCTATCGAAATATTGAATCAAATGGGTACAGATATCGATGCTTTTGTCGCAGGCGTTGGAACCGGAGGTACAATTTCTGGTGTTGGATCAGTCCTAAAATCAAAAATTCCTGAAATTAGAATTGTAGCGGTAGAGCCTGAGGAGTGCCCCACCCTGAGTTCTGGAAAATCGTCTACGCATCTAATTCAAGGAATTGGCGCAGGCTTTATACCTGACACATTGGACCAGGGTTCGTATGATCAGATTGTTAGAATAAAAGGACAGGATGCGGTTGAGATGACGAAAAAACTTACAAAAGATTTCGGCCTTTTTTTTGGTATTTCGAGTGGTGCAAACATTCTTGCTTCAATCCAACTTTCCAAGGAAATGGATTCCGGCGCAAAAATTGCGACTATTCTGTGTGATACGGGTGAAAGGTACCTCAGTACAGGCATTTTTACCTAGATTTTGTCGATTATTGTAGATATCTTAGATTTATTGGTTATATTGTAGATATGAACAGCCAATTCCTTAGGAATTTATTTGTTTGGTTTATTATTTTTGCTTCCTTAATGGGGGCATACCAACTGCTATCGGAAAGGGAAACAAAATATTCCGATATTCACTACAGTGAGTTCCTTGGAGCCGTCCAAAATGGACAAATTCTAGAAGTCGAGATTCGAGGAAACGAGATAACTGGGCAATATTTGGTGGCATCTGCTGATGGCAAACCACAATATTTTAAGACTTTTGGCCCTGTCGGCGATGACCTATTAAGGACATTGTCCACCAAGAAAGTAACTTTTAATTTTGTTTCGGATGAAGCAAGTGGAATCGCTGCCTTTCTGATAAATTGGGCCCCGATGATTATCCTAATACTTCTAATGGTTTTCTTTTTGCGGCAACTGCAAATGGGTGGAAAAGGTGCAATGAGTTTTGGAAAAAGCAAAGCCAGAATGCTTTCTAAAGATGATGACAAAAAAACATTTGCTGATGTTGCTGGTATCGATGAAGCGAAAGACGAAGTTCAAGAAATAGTTGAATTTTTAAAAAACCCAAAAAAATTCACAAATTTGGGTGGAAGAATACCAAAAGGTATCTTGCTCGTTGGAGCTCCAGGTACTGGAAAAACCTTACTTGCAAGAGCTATAGCCGGCGAAGCCGGAGTCGCCTTCTTTATTATAAGCGGAAGTGATTTTGTTGAAATGTTTGTTGGAGTTGGAGCTTCGAGAGTAAGAGATCTCTTCGTTCAATCGAAGAAACATTCTCCATGTATCGTTTTTGTTGATGAGTTAGATGCGGTTGGAAGACACAGAGGTGCCGGCCTTGGCGGCGGTCATGACGAAAGAGAACAAACACTTAATCAATTATTGGTGGAAATGGATGGCTTTGAGTCAACTGCGGGCATTATCGTGATAGCTGCAACAAATAGACCTGATGTTCTAGATCCTGCTTTATTGAGGCCTGGGAGATTTGATAGGCAAGTTATCGTTCCTAGACCAGACGTTAAAGGTAGAGAAGAGATACTTAAAGTTCATACGAAGAACACGCCTTTAAATCAAGACGTGGACCTACGTGTTCTTGCCAAATCGACACCAGGTTTTTCTGGTGCTGATATAGCAAATTTAATTAATGAAGCTGCTTTAAAAGCTGCAAAAACTGATAAAACAACTGTCTCTATGGCTGACCTCGAATTCGCTAAGGATAAGGTTCTCATGGGCGTGGAAAGAAAGAGTATGGTTGTAAGTGAGCATGAAAGAAAGGTTACAGCTTATCATGAGGCTGGACATGCACTTGTGGCCAAACTGACCCCTGGCACTGATCCTGTCCATAAAGTAAGCATTATTCCAAGAGGTATGGCGCTGGGCACCACACAACAGTTACCTGATGAAGAGAAATATATGTTGTCGAGAGACTATTTGGAGAAATCAATAAGAGTCTTGCTTGGTGGAAGAGCTGCAGAAGAAATTATTTTTAATGAGAGGACAACTGGAGCGGGCAACGACCTTGAAAGAGCAACGGAAATGGCTCGAAAGATGGTTACCGAGTGGGGTATGTCTGAGAAGGTTGGACCCGTCAGGCTCGCACAGAAGGAAGGCGAAATATTCTTGGGAAGAGATATGTCGTCCAGGAAGGATTATAGCGAAGCGACTAGTTTAGATATTGATTCCGAAATTAAGGGAATCATAGTCGATGCATACGGCAAAGCAGTGGATTTACTCAAAGAAAACGAAAAAACACTCCACGATTTGGCTAAACTTCTTTTAGAGAAAGAGGTAGTTGATGCAAAGGAATTGGACAATCTTCTAAGGCCGGACTCATCAAAAGAACCTAGCAGTGGCTCTTCTGAGTTGCCTAGTTTTCAACCTGACCCTGCGGTTGCTTTTAAAAAAATAGACGAATAAGATTTTAAATGCTTTTTAAAATTAAATCCAAAACGTTTTTACCAAAGGAATTTCCCTTAATTGTTGGCGTTTTAAATCTAACTCCCGATTCTTTTTATGATGGAGGGATGTATAAAACAAGGGATCAAGTACTGAAACGAGTTGAAAAAATGGTTCTTGAAGGTGCTGATATAATCGATATAGGAGCTGAATCCACTAGGCCCTTTTCGAAAAGAATATCCGCGAGTAATGAACTAAAAAGACTATTGCCCCATTTGAGGATGATAAAGAAGAATTTTGATATACCACTTTCGGTAGATACGATGAAGAGTCAAGTCGCTGAGGTATCTCTTGGTGAAGGTGCGGAAATTATTAATGATGTAACTGGATTCCTGTTTGACAAGGACATTCCAAAGGTAGTAGGAAAACATAATGGTGCCATAATAATAAACCACACCTCTTCTCTACCAGACGTCATGCAAGAAAATACCAGTTATAACGATATCGTTAGCGACATAAAGGCATTTTTTAAGGTTAAAATTAAGACATGCATAAAATCCGGGATAAACAAAAACTCCATAGTTCTTGATCCAGGAATTGGATTTGGTAAAAAAACCAATCAAAATATAGACTTAATAAAGAATATTGAAAAATTTAAATCATTAGGTTGCCCACTGATGTATGGAGTATCCAATAAAACATTTATTGGTGAGGTACTAAAAATTAAGAATCCAAAAAGAAGAACTAATGGCTCAGTAGTTGCTGCTTATGTGTGCATCGAGAATGGCGCACAACTAATTAGAGTTCATGACGTTAAGGAGACAAAGCAGATGGTTACAATGTGGAGAGAACTAAACTAGATGTTCGGTACTGACGGAATACGCGCATTTCCCTACAAACCCCCCTTAGACGAAAAGTCGATTATAAGAATTGGCTATTCATACGGAATTTTTCTCAAAAAAAAATACGATGGAGTAATTAATGTTTTCCTGTCTAAGGATACCAGGAAGTCGTCGAATTATATCGAGAAACATCTGATAAAAGGAATTAATCTCGCAGATTTAACGGTTATTAAACTTGGAATCCTTCCTACTGCTTCGTTGTCTATATTTGCTGGCAAATATCCGGGTTCCGCGGGAATAATGGTTACGGCTTCTCATAATGATCATAAATATAACGGTATCAAGTTTTTAAATCCGGATGGAGAGAAGATTACAAAGAATGACGAAAAGTACATAATTGATGTTTTTAAAAAAGGTACGAAGAAAACGAGCTCGAGAATTAAGAATATTAATTACGAAAACTCTTTGCAAGAATATACAAATGAAATAATCAAAAAGTTTCAAGACTCCAAATTTAGAAAATTTAAATTAGCAATTGATCTTTCAAACGGAGCTTCTTTTAGGGCCACTCCAATTATCTTGTCAAAACTTAAAATTGATTTTAAAGCCATTTCTGTCTTGCCGAATGGATTGAATATCAATAAAAACTGTGGAGTCGAGAATTATAAAAAAATTGGCAGTTATGTAAAGAAGAATAAATTTGATTTTGGTGTAGCTATCGATGGAGATGCTGACAGGATAGTTTTTGTAGATAAAAATGGAAGATTCGTAGAGGGGGATAAAATCCTAAACTTCATGGCCTGCAACACCCTCAAAAATGGAGATGCTTTAATTACTACTGTTATGACAAACAATATTCTGGATACGACTTTAAAGAAAAAAGGTATTTCCGTAATTAGGACGGATGTTGGCGACAAGAACGTTTACTCTAAGATGAAAGAAGTCTCTACGCCTTTTGGTGGTGAAAATTCAGGCCATTATATATTTAGAGACCACCTGAATACTTCCGATGCAAATCTCAATTTGCTTCTTATTTTAAAAACATTAAGTGAAAACGAGTTGGATTTCGACATGATATCTAAAATAAAATTAAATCCAAGTATTCTTAGAAGTCTTGATATTAAAAAAAAGAAACCACTTTCCGCTATCCCTAAACTACAGAATTTTGTTAAAGATTTTAAAAAGAAATACAAATCAAGTGCCTTTTTAAATATCAGATATTCTGGTACTGAAAATAAGATACGAATTTTGGTACAATATCATAGGCTTGATGTAATACATCAAGAAATAGACAAGTTTGAAGCAATAGTTAATTACTTAAATTATGATAAAACTTAACGTTAATATTGATCATGTCGCCACTTTAAGGCAATCAAGACTAGGGTTGTATCCAGATCCACTTGAAGCTGCAAAGATTGTCCGAGAATCAGGAGCAAATGGTGTCGTCATGCATTTAAGAGAAGATCGTAGACATGTCCAAGATGATGATTTGGTGAGATTCAAGAAGCATCCACTGTTGAAAAAGTTTCATCTAAACTTGGAAATGGCTCCCACGAAGGAAATGTTCCTGATAGCAAATGAGATTAAACCGAACGTGATAACCCTCGTCCCTGAAAAAAGAAAGGAACTTACTACGGAAGGTGGATTGAATATTAAAAAGAACTCGAGAATCTTAAAGTCAAGACTGAAAAATTTAAACCCGTCAATCAAAGTTATGCTGTTTATCGATCCCGTTAAAACCCAAATAGACGCCTCGATAAATTTAGGTCTAAAATCCTTAGGTTTTGGGCTAATCCATGGTGTCGAGCTTAATACGGGCAAATATGCCGAAATCAAATACCGGCAAAATCGCGAGAGAGAGATTAAAAAATTAAAGTTGGCTGCGGAATACGCATACACAAAGGGTTTATATGTTGCAGCAGGACATGGTCTCAGTGTTCATAATTTGATTTGGCTAACTTCGATTCCGCAAATAATGGAATACAATATTGGACATAGCATTATTGGGGACTCTGTATTCTTTGGATTAAAAGAATCGATTAAAAGAATTCAAGATATAATAAGAAGATAATGGTAAGAGGTATAGGAGTAGACATTTTGGAGATTGAAAGATTTGGAAAGCTCTATGCGAAATGGGGCTCTAAGTTATTGAACAGGATATTTAATGAAGACGAAATACCAAAGACGACTTCACAAAAGAGAGTGATAGAATCCTTGTCGGGTAAATTTGCCGCAAAGGAAGCCGTTTCAAAAGCTTATGGAACTGGAATTGGTTCATATATATCCTTTAAAGACATAAGTATCTTGAAAAACAAATATGGCAAGCCAGTGGTAAGCCTAAAAAACAAGAATGCTAAAAAAATACATTTAAGTATTAGTCATACTGATACTTGCGCTATAGCATTTGTTGTACTTGAGGTTTAAGATGAATGATACGATTTTTGGAAAGATAATAAACAAGGAAATACCAGCTGAGATAGTTTACGAAGACGATATTTCAATTGCCTTTAAGGATGTTAATCCGCAGGCACCTATTCACATATTGATAATACCAAAACAGTTTATCGATATGCCTAAAAATATTAACGATGAGCATGATAGCTTAGTAGGTCATTTGTTTGTAGTTGCTAGCAGAATTGCAAAAGAGTTAGATATCTCCGATGGCTATAGGCTTGTTATGAACAATGGTGAAAACGCGGGGCAGTCCATATTTCATATCCATTTACATATGTTGGCTGGCCGCAAACTTACGTGGCCACCTGGTTAGATGTATAAAAATATAAATTTTCTAAGCAATTTGGGGAACAGTAAGCGACCTGGGCTTCACAAAATACGAAATGCCTTATCCTTTTTTGGTAACCCCCACCTAAAACTTAATAATTGCATACTTATATCTGGCACCAACGGCAAAGGAACCGTGGCAAATTCTCTTGGTAACATCTTTGCAAGGGCGGGTTGTAGAACAGGTCTCTACACCTCCCCTCACCTTATTAAAATCAATGAACGATTAAAGGTAAATGGTAGAAATATAAACAATAAAGATTTGGATTACGCACTTGGAAGAGTTATCAGGTTATGTAGCAAAGAAAAAATTAAATTAAGTTATTTTGAGGTGCTAACCTGTGCGGCAATCCTTTATTTTTATAAAAAAAAGACTGATATTAATATTTTCGAAGTTGGTCTGGGTGGGAAATTTGATGCAACCAATGTTGTAAATTCGGACATGGCAATAATAACGAATATACATAAGGACCACATGGAGTATCTTGGTAGGACGATAGAATTAATTGCAAAAGAAAAAGCCGGAATCGTAAGAAGGAATGGGAATCTTGTAACTTCCGCAGATAAAAAAGGTCTTAACATCTTGGTAAGTGATGCAAAAAGAAAAAGAGCCGCAGTCTTTTTGGAAGGAGTAGATTTTTCTATAAACAAAACGGGCTCTGGGTATTACTATGAGTCAAATTATCGGACAATGGAACTCGAGAGCAATCTCCTGGGCAATCATCAAATGCACAATTTGGCTTTGGCTGTACATGCTTCAGAAATTTTTAATGAGAGATACGACCTTGGCATAACAACACGCAATATACAAAATGCTTTAAAGAATATCTTTCTACCTGGAAGGTTTCAAATGGTTTCCAAAAACCCAATGAAAATAATTGATACTGCACATAATGTTCATGCAATATTAAATCTTGTAAAAAATTTAAAAATCTTTCTTAAAGGAAAAAAGATTGACTTCCTAATAGGAATGTTAAAAGATAAAAGACCTAAGGAATGTATTAAAATTATCAAGGAGATTTCTAATATAATTTATTTGGTAAACGTACCTAGCAGTAGGTCATTTAATGCAAGCAAGTTATCAAAAACATTAAATGATTCAAATATACGATTCGTCCCTGATGATGGTATGCAAAAAATAATTAATTCTAAAAATCCGCTTATTATTACCGGATCCACCTATTTAATAGGACATTTGCTCGACAAACACATGCAATATGCCCTTAGAGATGGTAGGATAATTCCGTAGAACACGAAAGGAGGTTGTTAGATTATGTCAAAAGTAGCGATTATTATTCTTGCAGATATCGCAACACCAGAGAATTTTGGTAGAGCGGTCAATGGCTTGATGACGGCGAAAGAGTTTAAAGATGCAGGGGATGATGTACAGATTATATTCGATGGTGCAGGAACTAAATGGATAGGTAAATTTAACGAAAAAGATGGCAAATACAACGCGTTGTTTGATTCGGTAAAAGACAAAGTTGCTGGTGTTTGTGGTTACTGCGCTGGTGCTTTTAAAGTGGCAGATGAGGCTTCTGGCTTCGAAGTACCTCTGCTAGATGAGTACAACGGTCATCCAAGCTTTAAAAAGCTAGTTGATAGTGGATATACAATTATAACTTTCTAAGAGCGAGATTTTTTTCTAAAATCTTTACCAGTAAGTTCAAGTATGTGGCACATTTCGAATATCCTCGAAACGTTTCTTTCCCCGATTTTGTAGTCCAGTATTTTTCCTGAATCGGATTGCTTGTGCTTTTTGCTGTCGATAAATGATAAATTCGAATTAAAAATCGTGTGTTTTTTTGCGTTATACCTTCTAGCGATAAGGTCATCCAATACTCCCGTCTCCCATTCACTCATTCTTGTAGCACCAATATCATCTATCACTAAAACATCGTACTCGCACAGTTGCTCTACATACTCTTTCTCTGAGCCACTCCGTGCATATATATCTTTTATATCTGTTAGCAAATCTCTAAATTCCTTAAACAGACACCTTTGATCGTGAGCAAAAATAAGTTCGCTGATAATCGACACGGAAAGGTGTGTTTTTCCAAGGCCAGGAGATCCTACAAAAAACGGTGGTAATAGATTGGGAAATTCTTTTACATATTTAACGCTATATTCCAAAGCGTTCTGAATCGATCTTTCTCTAATTTCCCAATTTCCATTATCCAACCTTGTATTTCTACACTTCGAAAATCTTGAAGGAATTAGAGATGAATTGTAAATATTCATATTCCTTCTTCTTGGGCAAAAAAGGACACCATTCTCCGTATAAACCACACCTTCATCACCACAAATCGAACAAGAAAATCCTTTTTTGCTTCTGACTTTCGAAAAGCTAGATTGGGTATAAAAAACTAAACCTGAGAGAAGTTCTTGTTCGTCGATGTTCATTTATGTTCACCAATTACTTTTAACATTTTGTCCGATGTCTTTTTGTAGTTTTTTGTATGAAAAATTCCTGTTCCCGAAACTATTATGTTCGCGCCTGATTTAACCAAGCGTGATACGTTGCCGATTCTGATTCCGCCATCAACTTGAATCGGTATATCGATTTTTTTAGCACTCAGATAGTCCCTTAAACGCGAAACTTTTTTAAAACACGAAGGAATTATTTTCTGTCCAGCAAATCCAGGTCGAACGGTCATTATCAATGCTAAATCGATATGCTTAAGCTGCTTAACTAAACCACTGATTGATGTTGATGGATTAATGGCCAGACCAAAACCTATTTTGTTCTTTCTCACTAGATTTGAAAGTCGTTTTATGTTTTTGCATGTCTCTAGATGGACTGTTATGTTGGCAATTTTTTTGTTTGAATATCTTTTGATGAAATTTGGAACGATATAGTCAGGATTAGAGACCATAAAATGAAGATCGATAGGTATTGAGCTTTTTTTGACCAAAGAATCAAGCTCACACGACCCAACTGTGATATTAGGTACGAAATGGCCATCCATGATATCGTAATGGACCCATTTGATATTGGTTTTTTTTAATTTTGCGAACTCTTTTTCAAGATTCCAAAAATCGGCTGCTATTAGAGAGGCGGCTAAGAAATTTTTCATAGATTGTGATTATAACATGCCAAAGAAAAAAGAATTACAAAGTCTTTTTTTTGGGCAATCTTATAGTATCATAAAGGCAATGCCAACTGATGGTTTTATTTTTACCTCCGAATCCGTTACGGAAGGACACCCTGATAAGGTCGCGGATCAAATATCCGATGCCGTTTTGGACGCGATTATTGAAGATGATCCTGATTGTAGAGTTGCTTGCGAAACACTGATAACTAGAGATAGAGTAATCTTGTCGGCCGAGATTACATCTGACGCAACGGTTGATTTCAAGAATATCGTGAAAGACACTCTGTTGTCGATTGGGTACAACGATAAATCCATGGGTTTTGATGCGAATAATTGCAAAATTGATTTGTATATAGAGGAACAATCTCCCGATATATCTATCGGAGTAGACCAGAAGGACTCAGGTATTATTGGAGCAGGTGATCAGGGAATAATGTTTGGTTATGCAACCAATGAGAATGGAAGCTTTATGCCCTACCCTATATTGTTGGCACATAAACTTACAAAAAAATTGGCCACGAAAAGAAAATCAAACGAATTACCCTTCTTAAGACCGGATGGCAAATCTCAGGTTTCTATTAGATACGAGAACGGTCAAGCAATCTCCGTTGACACCGTTGTAATCTCAACACAACATAGTCCCGATGTGCAAGATTCTACCCTTAAGGAGTCAATTATAGAGGAGATAATCAAGGAGGAGATCCCTGAGGAATTAATTGGTGATAATACTAATTTTCTTATCAATCCTACTGGTAGGTTTGTTGTAGGTGGACCTCAGGGGGATACCGGACTTACAGGTAGAAAAGTAATTGTAGATACGTATGGAGGATGGGCTAAGCATGGTGGAGGTGCATTTTCGGGCAAAGACCCTTCGAAAGTTGACCGAAGCGCCTGCTATATGGCTAGATATATTGCCAAAAACATAGTTGCATCGGGCATTCTTCCGAATTGCGAGATACAACTTGCTTACGCAATCGGAAATCCGGACCCGGTATCTTTTAATATTAAAAGCACTCTTGATATAAACTATGAAATACTTGGCAATCTTTCCGATAAGGTATCGGATATATTTGATTGTACACCAAGGGGAATAATAGAAACTTTGGATTTGTTAAAACCCATTTATCGGAACACTGCTTCGTATGGACATTTTGGTAGGAACGAAGATGGTTTCAACTGGGAAAGATTAGACCTTGAAGAAAAACTTAAATTACTATGGGAGAAGCTATGAGATATGACGTTAGAAATTTAAATCTTAATAAAGTCGGTAGGGATAGAGTTGAATGGGCATATCGAGATATGCCAGTCTTGCAAGTAATAGAATCCAGTTTTTCCAGAAAAAAACCTTTAAGAAATATAAATATAGCCGCGTGCCTTCATGTTACAACGGAAACAGCAAATCTTCTTATAGTTCTTAAAAAGGCTGGTGCAAATGTAGCATGTTGTGCATCAAACCCTCTCAGTACTCAAGATGATGTTGCTGCCCACCTCGTAAAAGATTACGGAATAGCAACTTTTGCTATTAATGGAATTAACAATAAGGGCTATTATCAACACATCGTAAATTCTTTGTCTGTCAAACCAAACATAACAATGGATGATGGGTGTGATTTAGTAGGTCTAGTGCATAAAACACGGGGAAAATACTTGAAAGATATCATTGGTGGAACCGAGGAAACTACAACAGGGGTTATTCGTTTAAATAGCATGTCAGAGAATAAAGTCCTTAGCTACCCAATCATTGCAGTCAACAATGCATTTACTAAGCATCTCTTTGATAACAGATATGGTACAGGCCAAAGTGTTCTCGACGGTATAATAAGAGCCACCAATAGACTTATGTCAGGCAAGACTTTTGTCGTATGTGGTTATGGATGGTGCGGAAAAGGATTGGCAATGAGAGCTAGAGGTCTTGGCGCAAAGGTAGTTGTTACCGAAATTGATTCGACAAAAGCATTGGAAGCCAAGATGGATGGCTTTGAGGTCATGACTGGTACGGAAGCATTCAAAAAAGCTGATTTCGTATGCTCAGTGACAGGAAATATTAATGTTATCGACAAACATCATTTTAAATTGCTAAAAGATGGTGCCATTATATCAAATGCCGGACATTTCAATGTCGAAATCAACATCGCCGCATTAAGAAAAA